>NZ_BAABFL010000457.1:0-37080 GCF_039540975.1 Kistimonas scapharcae | reverse complement strand
TTTTGCCTGAAGAGCACAGGGGACGCTCTCTTCATTCAATTTAGCCTTACTTCTTCAGATCGTTAAGCGGGAGTTAAGGTATAGAGAAACTGCTTACCCGGAAATTCATTCCGTTCAAACAGAAAGGCATTGGACAATGCCACCAGCACGGATAACAGCGCCACAAAAACCGCAACGACCATACTGATGCCGATACTGCCCAGCAGCTTGTCATCCTGGAAAAGGCCTGTACGTCCACCACCGTCTGACAGAAACCAGTCCAGCGTAAACCCCTGCCAGGGCAGTGAAGGAAACAGGCTGTCATTAAATGAAAAGACCGCCACAACGACCAACGGTGCGATCAGAAACAAAAAGAACAGGCTGACATAGGCCGCATAGGTTTTGCGAAATGCCAGGCTCTGGGGAATGGATGCAATCATGGTCGGCTCCTCACTTACCCATGGTATCCCGGAATGACTGTCCGCTAAGTTTCAGGCCGAGCCAGACAATCAGCGAGGAAAGCACCAGCAGCAGGACACCAAAGGCCGAGCCCTGTTCCCAGTTAAAACGGGTAATAAACTGTGTGAAGATCTGATCGGTAAACCACAGGCTATCCTTACCGCCCAGCAGTGTTGGTGTCAGATAGTTACCCAACGTCAGCATGAACACCACGATACAGCCCGAGACGATACCCGGCATGGCGTAAGGGATAATCACTTCTTTCAACGCGTGAAAACCGTTGCCGCCCAGGTCATAGGCTGCTTCAACCAGGCTGTCATCCAGACCATCCAGTGTGGTGATCAGCGGAACGACCATGAACAGCATGGAGCTGTAAACCAGTCCCATCATCACCGTCACATCGTTGTACAACAGTTCAACAGGGCCGTCGACCAACCCCATCCACTGCAGCACATTACTGACGACACCGGTTTCCCGTAACAGGATCATCCAGCCATAGGTACGCACCAGCTCACTGACCCAGAAGGGAATCAGACAAGCCAGAAACATCAGGCTTCTGGAGCGCCCACGGGCCAACTTGGCAATATACCAGGCAATAGGGAAGGCAATCACCAGTGTGATCGCCGTTGCCATGATCGACATGACTGCAGTACGAAGGAATGTGCGCCAATACAGGGGTTCCGTGAAGAACTCCATATAATGATCTGTGGTAAAACGGTATTCACCGTAGCTGATCTGTTCCCGCAGAGAGATGCCGATCATGTCCAGGTGGGGAAAAAGAATCAGTAACCCAAGTGTTAGCAACAACGGCGTCATTAGCAGATAAAGGGTCAGCCGGCTTCCTGTCATTTTCATCATACTGCCGCCTCAGCCACTTGAGTCTGAGCAGGCTCCGGTACTAAAGCCGCCTTATCCCTGATATCGGAAAAACAGTGACACTGCCCGGCATTCCAGCTTAGGTACAACGTGTCACCTCGCTGAACACCCGTGAATTCGTGCGTCTGGGGTAACACAACCTGCAACTCTGAACCGGTGTCCGTATCACGCACCAGCAGCCGACTGTTACCACCATCAAACAGAATATTTTCTACGACACCAGACACCTGATTATCCGCTGAATGTTCAGGGGTTTTGCCCAGATGAATGATCTCAGGTCGTACAAAGACAGATACTGAACTACCGACATCCATCGGCATGCCGTTGGCGGCCTGTGCCTGAAACATCTGACCACATTCCGTTTTAACCTTGATAGTATTACCGGTAACGGCTTCAACCACGCCCTGGAAGCGATTACTTTCACCGACAAATCCAGCGACGAACGCCGTTTTGGGATGGTAATAAAGTTCCTGTGGCGTACCGATCTGTTCAAAACGTCCCTGGTTCATCACCGCCACCTGATCTGACATCACCATGGCTTCCGACTGGTCATGAGTGATGTAAACGAAGGTCGTGCCAAACGCCTGCTGCAGTTTCTTGAGCTCAACCTTCATATGCTCCCGCAGCTTCAGGTCCAGCGCGCCCAGCGGCTCATCCAGCAACAATACATCGGGTTCCAGCACCAGACAGCGGGCAATGGCAATACGCTGTTTCTGACCACCCGACAACTGACTGATGGCCTTACTACCAATACCGGGTAATCCAATACGCTCCAACGCATCTTCGACCCGTCGCTGAATCTCATCGTTTGGGGTTTTACGACGCCTGAGGCCGTAAGCAATGTTCTCGTAAACATTCATCATCGGGAACAGCGCCAGATGCTGGAACACCATGTTGACCGGTCGTTTATTAGGAGGAACCCCCAGCATGGAGCGCCCCTTGATATCAATGGCCCCGGCGCTGGGTTCCAGAAAACCCGCCAGCATTCTCAATAATGTTGTTTTACCGCAACCGGAAGGACCAAGAATGGAAAAGAAAGAACCACGGGGAATCGCAAACGACACGTCCCTGACAGCCTGAAAATCACCGAATGACTTACAGACATCCCGACATTCGAGATCAAACTCTGGGGGCATGGGTAGATCCTGCTATTACTGATGAGATAGAACCAGATGCATAGAGGAAGCAGGCAGGAATGCCCGCCTCCCGATCAGGGCTACTGCGCCGCTTTTACGCGATCCAGCACTTTCCCTTCGATGGTTTCAAGACCGGCCGGTACCGGCGGATACCACTTGATATTATCCAGCGCAGCCTGGTCGAAACTCTGCTGGTAGCTGCGACGTAAGCCGGCATCCACATATTCTTCAGCACCTACAGCAGCAGTGAAGTTGCCCGCAGATGTAGTAATTTTCGCTGCAATATCCGGACGCATTACGAAGTTAATCCATTTATAGGCGGCTTCATCATTACGCCCCTTCGCCGGCAATACAAACGTATCGATCCAACCCAGCGCACCGGACGTCGGCGCGACAAAGTTAATCTTGTCGTTTTCCTGGTTAAGCTTCCAGCCACCGGCATCCCAGCCCATCGCCATGGTAACTTCGCCACTGCGCAGCAGGTTGATCAGGGCATCACCACCAGACCAGTAAGCTTTAACATTGCCTTTACACGCGATCAGCTTGTCCTGCACTTTGCCAAGAATGGCTTCGTATTTTTTCTGGTCGTCATACGCCGCAAAGGGGTCTTCTCCCATGGCGAAGGCAAAACCGATCAGGGTCGGACGCTTCAGGCGGTAAGAGACTTTGCCTGCATAGTCATCAGAGCACAGGTCATTGAAACTGTACTCCTGTTGACCGGTGCTTTGATTCACAATCAGACCACTGGTGCCCCAGATATGCGGCACAGCATAAACATCATCACCAATCTTTGAGCTGGCTTCAGAAGCTTTCAGCATGGAAGGGATAAATCGGCTCGCATCAATCTGGCTCATATCTATCGGCTTGTAGATACGATAATTCTTCTGGGCACCGAGAATGCGGTCCTGACTCGGCTGAGCCAGGTCAAAACCCGCCCCCCGAGTCGCACGCAACTTGGAGATCATGTCCTCGTTGTTTGATACTGTGACTTTGACGTCAATACCGGTTTCTTTCTCAAACAGGTCAATCACTTCTTGAGGCGCATAACCACCCCACGTCAGGAGTCGTAACTCCTCTGCCTGTACAACAATCGTCATACTGCAGGCAAGCAGACCGGCGCCGGCTGCGGCCAGAAACTTACGGGCTGGTTTACGCATTGAATCCCCCGGGATCATGTTTACATTCGTTCTGGTTCGAACATTATTTTTCTATTGTGTGACAGAATTGTTTCAACAAACCCCGATAATGATCAATAAAAAGGTAATTTCTTGATGTGAGTACGGCAGAGGAATCTCTGCCGCTGTGTAGAAATGGGTATCAGTTTCAGGCGTTTCTGTCAGGTATCGCACCCAGCACTGCCACCAGCAATTCCCAGTAGCGACCAACAGAAGCGATGTCCACTTTCTCATCCGGAGAATGCGGGAAGCGGATGGTTGGGCCTATCGAGACCATATCCAGTGACGGATAAGGTTCCTTGAACAAGCCACACTCCAACCCTGCGTGAATGACCTGGATAGACGGCAGCTTGCCGAATTTTTCCTGGTAAACATCTCGCACTATCTGCATGACCGGAGAGGTCGCGTCAGGTTTCCAGCCGGGATAAGCGCCGGAAGCTTCCATGTCCGCACCGGCGGTGAATGCCAGCGCCCGCAGCATGTTCTCCACCATGTTACGGCCGGAATCGATAGTGGAGCGTACCAGGAACAGGATTTCCACCTGCTCGCCTGTCGTTTTCACCACGCCCATATTAGTCGAGGTTTCCACGACACCGGGGAAGACATCACTCATCCGGATCACGCCATTAGGGGTGGCATGCATCATCGCCAACAGTGTTCGTTGATCTGCTGTAGTGAAGACCTGAGCCGGAGCATCTGCCGGTGACAGCTCAAGCTTAAGCGTCGGTTCTGTAGCCGCCAATTCAGACGACAGAATTCCACGATAGCGATCCACCATGGCTTTCAGCGCATCGGCATTCGCTGCAGACACAGCAATGGTTGCACCCGCTTCACGGGGAATTGCGTTGCGCAGACTGCCGCCACGAATATCTGCGACACACAGCTCCAGTTCTTCTGCATGACCAAATAGGAAACGGGCCAGCAGTTTGTTTGCATTACCGCGTCCCAGGTGGATATCGCAGCCGGAGTGACCACCTTTTAATCCTGACAGCGTCAGCTCAAAGGACTGATAACCGGCAGGCAACGCCTGACGTCCAATCGTGCGGTTCACCTGAACATCCACACCGCCGGCGCATCCCATATAGACGTCGCCTTCCTCTTCCGAGTCGGTATTGATGAGGATGTCACCTTTCAACAGTCCTGCCTGTAAACCGAAAGCGCCCGTCATGCCGGCTTCTTCGTTGATAGTCAGCAGTACTTCCAGGGGGCCGTGAGGAATATCCTGGGCAGCCATCACCGCCAGGGCAGACGCCATGCCAATGCCGTTATCGGCACCCAGAGTAGTGCCATCGGCGCGAACCCATTCGCCATCAATGATCGTAGTGATCGGGTCCTGCTCAAACACATGCTGTTTGTCCGCATTACACTGCGGCACCATATCCAGATGTGCCTGCAGGATCACGCCTTTGCGATCTTCCATACCCACTGTCGCCGGTTTGCGAATGATCAGGTTACCGACGGTATCCACCTGGGTTTCCAAACCCTCAGCCTGCGCCCACTGTTGAATGTGGTCGCGCAGGGCAATTTCGTGTCCGGAAGGATGGGGAATCGAGCAGATCGTTTCAAACCATTGCCACAGACTGTTAGGTGACAAGTCGCGCAGTTGTTCCATATCAGGCATCTTCCAGAGTAAATAGACGGACATACTACCTGAAGGTTTTCGCAGGAAATACGCCCCTGTCAGGCAGCAGTCGTCTTGATCGTATTTTGGGTCAGAATACTGTCATTGGCACAGAAGCTCTGTGAGTTTTTCCGGTGTCGGCACAGAACCGGAGTGCACCAGCCGACCATCAATGGACACCGCAGGCGTACTGACCACGCCAGCGCTCATAATGGCCTCCAGATCAGTGACCTTATTTAATCGAATGGTCATATCCAGCTGTTGAGCTACCTGTTCAACCCGTTCAGCCGTAATCACACAATTCCGGCAACCGGAGCCATAGACGTTTATATCCTTCATCACATTACCTCTTTGTGTGTTGATTTAAATCGCATTGACTACAAAAAATTCACGGCGTTAAACAACCAGCCCACCAGACAGAAAGCCACCAGCAGATACACCGCAATCATCAGCAGCAACCGGTACTGCATCACTTGTTTCAACATCATGAATTCCGGCAGGCTGACGGCAACCGCACTCATGCAGAACGCCAGCGTGGTTCCCAGCGGCACACTTTTCGCCAGCAAGCTGCCCATGACAGGAATCACCGACGTCGCATTGACATACAGTGGTATGCCAGCAAGGGACGCCAGGGGAACGGTCCACCACTGCCCAGCACCGAGATAGGTCTGGAACCAGGTTTCCGGAATAAATCCATGAATGAAAGCGCCTATCCCGACCCCGATAAACACCCATTTCCAGATTCTGCCTACCACGGTACGCGTTTCCTGCACAGCAAATTCATGACGGTCTTTCAGGGTCATCACCTGGATCTGATAATCAATGGCCACTGAGCTGCACTGGTTTTGATATTGCTTTGCCAGAAAGGGGACTAACCAACGCTCAGCCTTGATGCGATCCATCAGGAAACCGCCCACAATGCCCAGCGTCATACCGATCGCGACGTAGATAACAGTAAAACGAATACCAAGTAACGATGTCAGCAAGACAATGGCAATTTCATTGATCATTGGCGAGGTCAACAGAAACGCCATCGTCACGCCCAGCGGGATACGCGCCGAGACAAACCCCATGAACAGGGGAATGGAGCTGCACGAACAGAATGGCGTCACGGCACCAAAAACCGAACCCATCAGATAGCCGGGAAAACGTCTCCGCCCCTGAAGATAATAACGAACCCGCTCCGGATTCAGTCCCGCGCGGACAATCGCGATGGCATAGATCAGCACCGTCAACAGAACCAGTATCTTGGCGGTATCTTCGATAAAGAAATGAACCCCATTAGCCAGCGGTGTATCAGGGGTTAGCTGAAGCAACGAATATGTCACCCAGTCCGCCAACTGGGTAAACCAATGCAACATGGAAGGTCTCCGCTAGAGTCTTGTCTTCTCTAAACACGAAGCCAGCGGCAAAAAGATGCATCTTTTTTTACGATTTTTTTGAACTGTCAGATGCGGTGTCGGGGCGTGAAATCACAGACACCCGTTTCATCAAACTGGATCTGACATTTTTGAATCATCTGAGTCCGTAATTTTTGTCGCGCACGCTGTAATCGCGATTTCGCAGCGGGGAGTGATAAGCCAACGGAGCAGGCATATGCCTCCTGTGACATTTTCTGCATATCGCACCGTTCAATTGCATCCCGGTCTTTGTCGTCCAGTTCACTCAACACACGCATCATGCAGGATTGCAGTTCAAGCAGCAGCGGCGTATCGGGTGCCTGCTGAACCTGATCAATAAATGGCATGGTTTCAGGATGCGGCTTCCTGACAGCATCAATCAAAGTATTGCGTGTAATGGTAAAGAACCAGCTTCTGGCATACGCCAGTGAGCAAAAGCGCTCTTTATTTCTGAGCGATTTCAAAAAGACATCCTGAAGCAAATCCTGGGATTGCTCACTGTCACCCGTCTGTTTCAGCAGCCAGCCGTGTAAATCCTTTTCATTCTCGTGCCAGGCTTTCATCAGACAATCCACACCTACGTCCCCACAACTACCACTGTCAATTATCGCTGGCAGAGTAAATTGTCGACTTTGATGAGGATTTGATGGATATCAACAGATCATCGTTTTCGATGATGGATCAATACAGACTGAAAAGGGAGACAGTCTCTGCGAAGAACGCAGAGACTGTCGCAGGATTAAGCCATCTGGGGCAAGGTATAAGTACGCAACTGCATCGCAAAATCCTGCAATGCGCGAATTCCACTGGCTTCCGCCTGACGGCACCACTCACGGAGTGCTTCAATACGATCATTCTTATCTTTAAATGTCTGCCAGATAGCCTGCAACGCCAGACGTTTCTCATAAATGACTTTCAACGCATGGCTGGATTCAACAATAGTATTGAGGCGCTCGACATGATCAGGCTTGAGTAAGGCATCTTCCCGGGACAACAGCTTTTTCGCCCGACGCAGGATTTGCCTTTTCTTGCCTTCTGCCTTGGCCAGTTCATTTTTGACCAGAGGACCGATGACCGTACGACGGTAGTTATCCATAATCTGGAACCGGTTATTAATCACCGCAAGAATCGTATCGTGGTCAATATCCTTTTTGGTGATATCCCGGTAAACCAGCGGACGGGTAAATTTCACCTTGGCCAAACCGAGCGACTTAAAGGCACGAATCCATACCCAACCGATATCAAACTCCCAGAACCGTACCGAAAACTTGGCTGAGTTAGGGTAGGTATGATGGTTGTTATGCAGTTCCTCGCCCCCTATGAGAATGCCCCAGGGGACAAGATTGCGGGCATTGTCCTTACACTCAAAGTTACGATAACCAAAATAATGGCCAATACCGTTGATAACACCTGCGGCAAAGACCGGACTCCAGATCATCTGAACAGCCCAGACCGTAATGCCTATCACACCAAACAGGGTCACGTCTGCGAGAAACATCAGGGTAATGCCAAGGCCTGAGAACCGGCTGTAAACATTTCGCTCAACCCAGTCTTCCGGGCAACGCTGCCCAAAACGGCGCAGGGTTTCTTCATTCTTGGCCTCGGCACGATACAGTTCTGAGCCACGCCACAGCACTTCATTCAAGCCTCTGACAACCGGGCTGTGTGGATCATCCGCCGTTTCACAAACCGCATGATGCTTACGGTGTATAGCCGTCCATTCCTTGGTATTCATGCCAGTGGTTAACCACAACCAGAAACGGAAAAAATGCTGAATAACCGGATGAAGATCAATCGCGTTATGTGCACTGAATCGATGCAGATAGAGTGTTACGCTGAGGATCGTAATATGCGTGAGAACCAACGTGGCGCCCACCACTTCCCAGGCTGACAGCTGTAAAAGACCTTTATACCAAGAGGGATCGATACCCATAGTCGTGTGCTCTCCCGATCTGTTTTTATCGTGATGTGATCAGTTTTCAGGCAATTGTTGGACCGGAGTTAAAAAATCAACGTCGCCACCCCATCACCCGTGAAAATTACCAAACCATAGTACATCTCACATAAAAAAACACCGCCCAGTTGAATAAGGCGGTGTTTATTGCTGTATAACATGGACAGTATGGATGTCAGGCAAGCTCTATCATCGCATTCGAGCTGTCCTTGCTCGACTTCCGGGGACAACTGACGGTCCGCTTGATCTGATCGTCTTCATCCACCGATTCTAGCCGGACATCAAACCCCCACAACTTATGCACATGACGCAGTATTTCTTCCGTGGTTTCCCCCAGGGGTCGCCCCTGATGCATGTAGTGGCGTATCGTCAGCGCACGGTCACCTTTTACATTGACGTTATAGACCTGAATGTTGGGCTCTCGGTTCCCCAGGTTGTACTGGGCCGCCAACGCCTCCCTGATTTCGCGATAGCCGGGCTCATCATGGATGGCATCCACTTCCATATAGGCCTTTTTCTCATTATCCATAATGGAGAACAGCCGTAATTCCCGGATCACCTTCGGTGAGAGATACTGCTGGATGAAACTTTCATCCTTGAAGTTACGCATGGCGAAATGCAAGGTGTCCAGCCAGTCGGAACCGGCAATATCAGGGAACCATTCACGGTCTTCATCGGTAGGCTCTTCACAGATGCGACGAATATCCACGAACATCTTGAAGCCCAATGTATACGGGTTGATGCCGGAGTAGCGCGGGTCATCAAAATCAGGCTGGAAGATAACGTTGGAGTGGGAATGCAGGAACTCCATGATAAAGCCTTCCGTTACCAGGCCTTCGTTATACAGTTCATGCATGATGGTGTAGTGCCAGAAGGTCGCCCAGCCTTCATTCATCACCTGAGTCTGGCGCTGTGGATAATAATATTGCGCCATCTTGCGAACGATACGCAGGAGTTCGCGCTGCCAGGTTTCCAGTAATGGCGCGTTCTTTTCCAGGAAGTAGAGAATGTTTTCTTCAGGATCTTCAGGAAAACGTTTCTCTTTCTCTTCCACTTCCGTTTCCTGTTGTGGAATCGTGGACCAGATATCGTTCAGGGTACGCTGGATGTATTCTGCCCGCTCTTCCTGACGGGACTTTTCCTCTTCCGCCGAAATCGGCCGTGGGCGCTTGTACCGGTTAACCCCCTGGTTCATCAGGGCATGGCAGGCATCCAGTACATCTTCAACCGCATCAATTCCGTATTTTTCTTCACACTGGTTAACGTAGTTCTTGGCAAACAAAAGGTAATCAATGATCGATTCAGCATCCGTCCAGGTCTGGAACAGGTAGTTCCCCTTGAAGAAAGAATTGTGGCCATAGCAGGCATGGGCAATGACCAGCGCCTGCATGGTGATGGTATTTTCTTCCATCAGGTAGGCAATACAGGGATTGGAGTTAATGACGATCTCATAGGCCAGTCCCATCCGGCCACGTTCATACCCCTGCTGGTTACTAAGGAAATGTTTACCAAATGACCAGTGGTTATACATCAACGGCATACCCACAGAAGCATAAGCGTCCAGCATCTGTTCCGAGCTGATAATTTCCACCTGGTTGGGATAGGTATCCAGTCGAAATTTCTCCGCGATCCGGGCAATCTCGCGGTCATACAGCTCGATCAGCTCAAACGTCCATTCCGATTCCGTGGACAGCGGTTTTTTTTTCTTACCCATTACGCTTCCTTCTTCTCAAACAGGCGCCGGAATACCGGATAGATATCACTGGCGGATTTGATCTGCTGCATGGCAAAGGAATCCTGGAACTGGTCCTGGATGGTTTCGTATTCACGCCATAAATTCTGATGCTGACGGTCAGTGATCTCCACATAGGAGAAATACTGAACCAGAGGCATTAGCTCATTGGCCAGGATTTTGGTACAGACTGAGGAATCGCCTTCCCAGTTATCCCCATCAGACGCCTGGGCAACGTAGATATTCCAATCTGTCGGCGAATAGCGCTTGCGGATTGTGTCCCGGGTCAGTTCCAGAGCACTGGAAACAATGGTTCCACCGGTTTCACGGGAATAGAAGAAATCCTCTTCATCCACTTCCTTGGCGGCGGTGTGATGTCGAATAAAGACCACTTCAATCCGCTTGTAGTTTCTCTGCAGGAACAGATAGAGCAGGATAAAG
Organism: Kistimonas scapharcae; assembly: GCF_039540975.1. Classification (NCBI taxonomy): domain Bacteria; kingdom Pseudomonadati; phylum Pseudomonadota; class Gammaproteobacteria; order Oceanospirillales; family Endozoicomonadaceae; genus Kistimonas; species Kistimonas scapharcae. The sequence continues at coordinate 26,307 of NZ_BAABFL010000457.1, read as the reverse complement.
AAGCGTTTCGCCATATCCTTGATTTCCTGCGTCATGGAACCGGAAACATCCATGACACAAAACATCACCGCCTTGCTGGAAGGCTGGGGCACCTTGACGAAATTGTTGTACCGAAGGTCAATGTCATCAATGAACGGCAGTCGCTTGAGCTTGCCGTTCAGCCGCTTGATCTCTTCACGGAGAAAGTTGGCCCGTTCTTCATCGTAACCGTCAGGCTGGACTTCCATTTCCCGCAATTCACGTTTCATCTGACGGATATCCCGACGCGTACCGCCGGACAGTGCAATCCTACGCGCATGGGCGCTGCGCAGTGACCGGACGATGTTGAGTCGATCCGGCGGCCCTGCGGTTACAAAACCTGCCTGGCGGGTTTTGAATTCCACCATATCATGGAGCTGTTTTTCAGACAGGTTGGGCAGTTCCAGGTCATCGAACATGAATTCCAGGAATTCATCATGGTTGATATGGAAGGTGAACTCATCCATACCGTCACCCTGGTTGCTGGCCTGACCCGCACCACCGCCGCGGCCACTGCCACCATTCGGGCGCTTGATTCGGTCGCCCTTGATGAAATCCTTGTTGCCAGGGTGAATACTGCGGTGCATGCCGCCCTGACCATGATGAAAGATGGGTTCCGACAGGTCCTTCTGGGAAATGGAGATGTCGCTGCCACTTTCGACATCGGTAATGCTGCGCTTGTTCACCGCATCCGACACCGCTTTCTTGATATGTTTTTTATACCGCCGCATAAACCGCTGACGGTTTACCGTGCTCTTGTTCTTGCCGTTGAGGCGGCGGTCAATAATGATGCTCATTACACACTCCGTGTGGCAAGCAGAGACTCGTTGATACGAGAAAACAGCGCAGTCCTGTCTGCCATGCTCCGACACCGAAACCGCAGTCCCTGCGGTTTCCATTAAGCGCCGGTATTGGCATGGCGGTGACTACACTACTGTGATTTCCGGACGCGGATATACCATTCGGCCAGCAACCTGACCTGCTTCTCGGTATAACCCCGCTCAACCATGCGCTTCACAAACTCGTTGTGCTTACGCTGCTCATCATTGCTGCCCTTCGCATTGAATGAGATCACCGGCAACAGGTCTTCGGTATTGGAGAACATCTTCTTCTCTATGACCGAACGCATCTTCTCGTAGCTGAGCCAACTGGGATTCTTGCCGTTATTACCAGCCCGGGCTCGCAGCACGAAGTTCACCACTTCGTTCCGGAAATCCTTCGGATTGGCAATGCTGGCGGCTTTCTCGATCTTCTCCAGTTCATCGTTAATGGCAGAGCGGTCGAGGATATCGCCGGTTTCCGGATCACGGTATTCCTGATCCTGAATCCAGAAATCCGCATAAGTGATGTAACGGTCAAATATGTTCTGGCCATATTCTGAGTAAGATTCCAGGTAAGCGGTCTGAATTTCTTTACCCAGAAACTCAATGTATTTCGGTGCCAGGAACTCTTTCAGGAAACGCAGGTAACGTTCCTGAATTTCCTGGGGAAACTGTTGCTGCTCAATTTCACGCTCCAGCACATAGAGCAGATGCACCGGGTTAGCCGCCACTTCCGACGGATCGAAATTGAAAACCTTGGACAGGATCTTGAAGGCAAAACGGGTGGAAAGACCATCCATGCCTTCATCAACACCCGCTGCATCCTTATATTCCTGCAGCGGTTTCGCCTGCGGGTCAGTATCCTTCAGGTTTTCACCATCGTACACCCGCATCTTTGAGAATACGTTGGAGTTCTCGGGTTCCTTGATGCGGGAAAGCGTCGTGAACTGAGCCAGCATCCGCAGCGTATCCGGTGCACAAGGCGCTTCACGCAACGAGCTGTTCAGCAATAGTTTTTCGTAAATCTTGATCTCTTCAGAAACCCGGGTGCAGTAAGGCACCTTGACGATATTGACCCGGTCAATGAACGCTTCATTGGTTTTGTTGTTTCTGAAGCTCTGCCACTCGGATTCGTTCGAGTGCGCCAGGATGATGCCGTCATAAGGAATCGCACTCATACCTTCGGTACTGTTGTAGTTCCCTTCCTGGGTTGCGGTCAGCAGTGGATGCAGCACCTTGATAGGCGCCTTGAACATTTCCACGAATTCCATGATCCCCTGGTTGGCGCGACACAGGGCACCAGAGAAACTGTAAGCATCGGGGTCATTCTGTGAGTATTCTTCCAGCTGACGAATATCCACTTTACCGACAAGGCTGGAAATATCCTGGTTATTCTCATCACCGGGCTCAGTCTTGGCGACCGCTATCTGGTCAAGAATGCTGGGATACAGCTTGACCACCTTGAACCTGGTGATGTCACCGCCGTATTCGTGAAGGCGTTTTACCGCCCAGGGAGAAATAATGCCCCGCAGATAGCGCTGAGGAATACCGTACTCTTCCTCCAGAATCCGGCCATCTTCCTGGGGATTGAAGAGTCCTAATGGGGATTCAAAGACAGGTGAGCCTTTGATGGCATAAAAGGGTATATCCTGAATCAGCGCCTTCAGCCGCTCAGCCAGCGATGACTTACCGCCACCGACGGGCCCCAGGAGATAAATGATCTGTTTCTTCTCTTCCAGTCCCTGCGCCGCATGCCGGAAATAGGACACAATCTGCTGAATGGCATCTTCCATGCCATAGAATTCCTCAAATGCCTTATAGCGCTTGATCAGTTTGTTGGAGAATATGCGGCTGAGAACTGGGTCGCGGGATGTATCCACCACTTCCGGTTCACCAATGGCCATCAGCATCCGCTCTGAAGCATTGGCATACGTTGTAGGGTCGTCCTTACAGCGCTCCAGGTATTCCTGAAGGGACATCTCTTCCTGCTTGGTTGACTGATAGCGCTCCTGGTACTTATTGAAAATTTCCATTTCTCGATCACCTGCCCTGTCTGAAGAATATTGCAACCGCCAGTACCACTGCTGATGCAACAACAGGCATCAATGCCCTGCGATTTGCCCGGTCGATCCGGTTCCTTATCCAAGCTGAACCTTTGTTATGTCCGGGAACGTTATTGCTGTTCCCGGTATCTGTCAGTTACTGCCTTGCCAGCTTGATTTTATGTCTCTCTCTTTTAATCTAGCCTTCTTTAGGTTTTAAAACGAATTTATGCACTCTGCAACTGCTTGATCACTGTTGCGAGGAATCGTGCCGCTTCTCCACCGGTGACGGCACGGTGATCAAAGCTGAGCGAAAGCGGCATGATCCGGTGCACTTCCACTTTGCCATCCACAACAACCGCTTCTTCTCTGATCACACCGGTTCCCAAGATGCAAACCATGGGTGGCACAACAATTGGCGTCGCATAACGGCCAGCCATCGTGCCAAAATTGCTTAGCGTGATAGTAGCTCCTTTCAGTTCATCCTGCGGAACGGAACGGTTCTCCACATCCCGGCACATTGCATCCAATCCTTTCCGAAGATGTTGTGCTGACCGGTTACCGATATCCTGCATCACCGGTACAAACAGTCCCTGGTCAGAATCAACGGCCACACCGAGGTGTACCTGATCAAACAGACGACGACTGAAGGTTCGGCCATCAAACCAGGCATTCAATGACGGCTCTGCCCTGCAGGCCTCGGCAATAGCCAGCATGACGCGGACCGTGATATCCGTGCCTTTTTCCCAATGCCCAATATCCGCATCATCAAACAGTGTGACCGGTACGACGGACTCTCCTGACGCCGCCATATTTCTGGCCATATGTTTGCGAACACCGCGCAGGGTTTCCGCTTCTTCGCCTAACGGACTGGTATAGGCTGCCTTTTCAACATCTTCTGCGGTGATGTTACCGGCCGGTGACGATGGCTCCACCGTATTGATATCTACACCCAACCTTTGCGCCAAGGCTCTTACCGCCGGCGTCGCCCGTACTCGCTGGCTTTCTGCCGTTGATGGCGAAACACCCACAAAAAATTGATCATCGTCCTCAGATTCCGGCGCTTCTTCCAACTTGCCAACAACGGTGCCGGTATCTTCCTCTTCAACGCCGGCAAACTCCACCAGCGGTTCACCGGTATGGAGGGTATCACCCGGCTCACCAAACAGTTTGCCTATCACGCCGCTTTGGGGCGAAGGCACATCCACCACAGCCTTGGCAGTCTCTACAGACACCAGAAGCTGATCTTCCTCAACCTGATCACCGGGTTTGACATGCCACTTGACGATATCTGCTTCGGGAATCCCCTCTCCCAGATCAGGTAACTTGAAAAAACGCATTGCACACCCCCTTTGAAAGGTGACAGCAAAATCAGACTATTCCGCTACGATCACAGGTCTCTCTGTCGCCGTAGGCTATTGAAACATCACGGTTTCCTTGATTGCCCGAACGATACGTTCCGTATCCGGCAGATAGTGATCTTCCATGCGGTAATAAGGCATGGTGATGTCGTACCCGGCGACACGCTTAACCGGCGCCTGAAGCTCAAAGATGGCCTCGGCGGATACCTGAGCGGCGATTTCAGCACCGACACCGAAACTCCTGGCTGCCTCATGGACGATCACGCAACGACCCGTCTTACGCACAGACGCCATAATCGTATCCATATCCAGCGGCTTGATGGTCGCCACATCAATGACTTCCACGCTGATGCCGTCTTCACCCAACGCTTTGGCTGCTTCCAGACTTTCCTTGATGGAGGCGCCCCAGCTGACCAGGGTGACATCCTGCCCTTCCCGCAAGGTAAAACAGGTATCCAGTGGCAAGGTAGTGCCTGCTGCCGGCATTTCCTGTTTTTGCAAACGATAAATGCGCTTGGGCTCCAGGAAGATGACCGGATCAGGATCCGCAATAGCGGCCAACAACAGGCTATAAGCCCGGACTGGAGATGAGGGAATCACCACACGCAACCCTGGAATGTGGGCAAACAGGGCTTCGGTACTTTCTGAATGGTGTTCGGGTGCATGGATGCCGCCACCATAAGGCGCCCTTAACACCATCGGGCAGGTCAACCGCCCGCGAGTCCGGTTACGCATGCGCGCTGCATGGCAGCATAACTGCTCCATACTGGGAAAAATAAACCCCATGAACTGGATTTCCGCGACGGGCTTTAACCCCTGAGAGGCCATCCCGATGGAAACGCCGGCAATGAGCGCCTCTGCCAGCGGAGTATCCATAACCCGCTTGAAGCCATATTTTTCCTTCAGGCCGATCGTTGCCCTGAACACCCCACCATTGGTACCAACATCCTCGCCCAGTACCACGACGTCTTCATCCGCAGCCATCGCGTCATCCAACGCCTTGTTGACCGCTTCTACCATCGTGATCTTAGTCATGGCCGAGACCTCCCAGCTTCATTTCCTCTTTCTGCTCGGCCAATCCCTTGGGTGTATTTGCGTAGTGGTAATCGAAGAGGTCATCGATAGTTGGCAAGGGGGTGGACTGATACGCATCGACTTCTTCCTGCACCTGCTTAGCCACACGTTCTTGTAATGCCGTTTCTTTCTCAGGTCCCCAGTGCCCTCTGCCGTGCAGATAGTCCCGAAGACGTTTGATCGGCTCTTTTTCCCAGGCCTCACGGAGTTCTTCAGAAGGACGGTAGCGGCCTGCATCATCGGCCGTGGTGTGATCGGACAGCCGGTAGCTGATGGCTTCAATGACGGTGGCACCCCGTTTGTGACGGGCGCGATCCAGCGCGGCACTGACGACTTCATGCAAAGCAATGACATCATTGCCGTCAACCTGCACACAATGTAAACCGGCACCAACCCCTTTCTGGGCCAATGTCGGCGCACCACACTGGATGGAACGTGGTACGGAAATCGCCCACTGGTTATTGTTGATAAAATAAACCACCGGCAACTGCCAGGCGCCGGCAAGATTCAAGGATTCGAGGAAATCCCCCTTGGACGTCGCACCGTCTCCACAGGTCGTCAGGACCACCCGATCCTCCCCCCGCAGTTTGAAGGCACTGGCAATCCCCGCAGCATGGGGTGCCTGGGTTGCAATAGGTACGCAGTTGGGAAAATCCTGACCATACCCTTCAGATGCACTGCCGATTTCGTCGCCACCCCAGTAACGATAAATATCAGCATAACGGACACCGCGGGCCACCATCGCCGGATGGTCGCGGTAGTAGGGAACAAAAACATCACTGCTTTCAAGCAGTTTCCCATAAACAACTCCCTGGGCTTCCTGCCCCAGGCAGGAGGGATAGGTTCCCATCTTGCCGGTCCGTTGTAGAGCAACCGCTTTCTGGTCTGCCTGCCGGGCAAACACCATGGCTTCGTAATAATCGACCAATATTTCAGGCTGTTCTGCCCAGCCCGGCAATGGCTGCGTCAGTTCGGCGTTTTCATCCAGGTACTGAACCCAGGGAATGGTTTCATGAGCTTTCGTCATATACCCCCCAGTCTTTTCCGGTTACTGTTTCAGGCTGTCATACGTCCCTGATCATTTCCGTAAAGAATTGTTTCGGCCATTCGGTCTGCAATCAGCGAGATCGGCTCACCGCTTTGAGCCTGTCGCTTGAACAGTCGTGTCAGCGTCTCACCGATGCCGTCAATCCGTTTCCTGATCACCTTGTCTGACTCGCCAACATGGCGCAGCGACGCAAAGATCAGCCCACCTGCATTGACCAGGTAATCCGGTGCATAAAGGATTGCCTGACGGTGTAAAGATAGACCGGAGTCCGGATCTGCGAATTGGTTATTTGCCGAACCGGCCACAACACGGCATTTCAACGTCTGAATCGTTTTATTGTTCAGAATGCCGCCCAGTCCGCAGGGACTGAACACATCACAGTTCACTTTGTGGATATCTTCGGGTGAAACCGCTTCGGCATTGAAGGCTTTACAGCATTGGTCGACCTTATCCTGCGCAATGTCAGCAACAATCAGGCGAGCCTTGGCCTGGTGCAGCAACTGACATAATGCGTACCCCACATGTCCAAGCCCCTGGACAGCAACGGTCACCCCCTCCAAAGAGTCCGGCAGATCCTTGCAGGCCGCAACGCAGGCCTTGATACTGCCAAACACCCCCTGTGCGGTGTAAGGCGCCGGATCCCCCATTGCGGTCGTACAGGTCACATGCGCGGTTTCTGTTGCAATAGTATCCATATCGTCCGTGAAAGTGCCGCAATCCATTGCGGTGATATAGCGTCCTCCCAACTCATTAACGAAGCGTCCGAAAGCCCTAAACAGTGCTTCACGGTCAAAGTCGCCATCCGGTGCCATCACAACGGATTTCCCGCCACCTTGATCCAGTCCTGCAAGTGCCGCTTTATAGCTCATGGCTTTCGCCAGGCGCACCGCATCCTGAATCGCTTCATCAGTCGTTTGGTAAGAGATAAAACGGCACCCACCCAGTGCAGGTCCCCGTGAGGTATCGTGTATCGCGATAATGGCCTTCAGGCCAGATGATTCATCATGCTTGAAATGAAGATCATTGAGTCTGGTATCAGTGATCGTCCTGAACACAGAGGAATCCCTCCCTTCGTGCCACAAGACCAGTGCATTCACTTGCACCGACTCTACGTTTCGTCACTTTCAAAGAGGACGATAATCGTATTGATCCGGCTTGTGGCTGTTAGTTAGATGATATTGCATTCAGCTTAGTACAGGATTTCAGAGCCATGACAAAAATGTAAGACCAATGTCTTTTAAATAGTGATTAGCGCCCATGGTGTGTGATCATTTTCCTACAATAACTTCAGCCAACACCTGACAGCCTTCGTCCCGTTATATTTGTTACGGAAATTTTGTGCTCATATCACAGAACAGGTATTCTGGACGGCCGAATAAATAGAAAAATTTTTGTCACTGCATGAACGAAACATTTACTGAACAACGCAGACATGTTCGCAAGCGGCTTGATTGTACAGCGTTTGTCTTCGACACCATCACGGGTGAGAAGCTGGGCCGTATGTTTGACATTTCAAAAGAAGGGTTCATGTTGCTCACGACCCGGGAACTGTCCGCACAACAACAACTGAATCTCACCATGGAACTCCCCAACACGATCTCTGGCCAGCACAACATTGAGTTGTCAGCAGAATGCGTCTGGTGTCAGCCATCCAGTTTCAGTGAGGATTTTGGCGCAGGCTTCCGGGTCAAGGACATTTCAGAACAGGATAACGTTGCGTTGCAGTATTTTATACGCGACTTCTAAGCCAGTAATTGGTCGTTCGAGCACTCTACGACCAGTACCCCAAACTGGGTAATACTTTCACGCACCAGGGATGGCCGCATGAATTCAAAACTATTTGTGTCAGTGGAACAGGAGCGTTTAGCCGGCGAGCAGCTGGTTCGCCGTCACATTGAGTGGTCATGGAACCGGGGTAAAGAGAGGCTTCTTACCCATTGCCATACCAGGGATTTTTTTTACTTCAACTCACTGATAGGACGGAAAACCGATTTCCAGGGATTCAGTCAAACCATTCAACTGGTAAGGCACTACATGCCAGATCTGGAAGTCCTCACCGACGACATCATCGTTGACCACAACAAACTGGCGACAACATCCACCTTTTACGGCACCCTAAAAAAACCGTTGCCCGGCGTCGAACCTTCAGACCGGGTGATTACACTCTCTGCGATATCGGTGTGGTACATGCAGTCAGGCAGAATACGCAGTCTGACGACACTGTTTAACATGGAAGAATTACTGGAACAGACCGGACTCACCACACTGAAAAGCCAGCTGGCCCCGGTACTGTCAGCGGTATCTTGAATGCAGATGGGAGCAACAAACCTGCAAACAGCCTGTTGCTCCTTTACTGTGCTCAATGGATTAGCATTCGATCGGCAGGCTCAAAGTCTCTTTCACTTCTTCCATGACGATATAGCTCTTGGATTCCCTGACCCCCGGCAATTTCAGCAGGATGTCACCGAGCAGCTTGCGGTATGACGCCATCTCCGATATCCGGGCCTTGATCAGGTAATCAAAGTTACCCGACACAAGATGGCATTCCAGTACATTCGGCAGGCTGCCCACGGCCTGGCGAAACTCATCGAAAATATCCGCGGATTTGGAATACAGGCTGATCTCGACAAACACCAGCAGTCCTGCTTCCAGAAAGTTCGGATTCAGACGTGCACTGTACCCCTGAATAACATTTTCCCTTTCCAATCGCTTCACACGTTCCATGCAGGGCGTCGTACTGAGCCCCACCTTGTCAGCCAGTTCCACATAGGAAATACGGCCGTTTTCTTGCAGAACCCTCAAGATATTCCGGTCAATTCTGTCAAGCTGTCGTGTAATTTCTTTCCTGTTTCTCATGATACGAATCGATACTCTGGAGCACTGAGAAGCCATCGACAGTAAACGTCGCCCTGGTTAATAAGGCATCGTGTAAATACGTTAACTGAACAATGACACCGAACCTGCAGGAGATACTAGGCTCTGTACGAATCTGTCCACAGCACAGGGATTCCAGCTTGCGCAGCTCCCCAAAGCCCGTCGGAACAGCGAGCCTATCATAGGGTGAATACTATCACGTCTGCAGAGAAGTGATTCCATTTCCGGTGAATATCATGGTAAAACAATGACTCAGGCCATGATTTTATGCCCTGTTCACCCGATAGATCAGTTATTCCCTGCTGTCGCCGACATATTTCATGCTGTACACAGCCACTTTGGAACGGAGCCCTGCTTTTCGATGAGCCGTCCAGCCCAGGCCACTATCAACCTCCAGGCACTGAGAGATAACCTTGCGTTTGTCCGCCAACTCAGCAGCAGCAAAGTGGTTGGTGTTATCAAAGCCAACGCATACGGACATGGCGCCCTGACAATCGCCCGAGTACTGGAATCAGAACGAATAGACTGTCTCGCCGTTGCCTGTATTGAGGAAGCCCTGGAACTGCGACATAACGGAATACAGTCGCCTATCCTGCTACTGGAAGGTTTTTATTCGGCGGATGAGTTACCGCTGATCGAACAATACCAACTGACGACGGTTATCCAGCATCAGGATCAAATCGGCATGCTGCTGGCTTACCCGACCAAAGAACCACTGAGCATCTGGCTGAAACTGGATTCCGGCATGCATCGCATTGGTTTTCTGCCAAAGGATTACCCCAAGGCCTACCAAGCCCTAATCCAAAGCGGCAAGGTTAAAGATACGGTCTTTATGACCCATTTTTCCTGCGCCGACGATCTGAACAATGACTATACCCGTCGACAACTGTCTACATTCCGGCGAATCACGGCAGGGCTGGAGGGTGAAACCAGTCTGTGCAACTCCCCCGGCGTTCTCGGGTGGCCAGAAGCGCATGGCAACTGGGTTCGTCCAGGCCTGATGCTTTACGGTGCATCTCCCTTCGATGTCAATCACCCACATGCCAGACAGCTGAAACCCGTCATGGAGCTCTCCTCGAGTATCATTGCCATTCGTGATCTGCCCGCAGGTGTTCCCGTTGGTTACAGCGGCACATTTATCACCAATCGGACCACGCGTGCCGGTGTGGTCGCCATTGGCTATGCAGATGGCTATCCTCGACATACCCCCAGCGGCGCCCCGGTTGTTATAAACGGAAAACGCGCCCGTATCATGGGCAAGATTTCCATGGATATGATGACGGTTGATCTGACCGATCTGCCAGATGTCAAAACAGGCGATAAAGTCATACTATGGGGAGCAGAACTACCTGCAGCCGAAGTCGCCCAGCATGCTGGCACCATACCCTATGAATTGTTCTGTAATATGAAACGGGTGAACATCCGGTATATTGATGCTCCTGTCACCACGAAACAGTCAGACACAGCAGAATCCATCAGCCACTGACCACCGTCAGGCAACTGGTCGCCGATCATCCTGGGGGATAAAATACCCATCCCCCTAAGCCAGTTACACAACAACAATGAAAACCGTACTGATTACCGGCTGCTCTACAGGTATTGGTCGTGCGCTGTCAGTCAGCCTGCATCGTCATGGATTCAACGTCTGGGCGACAGCACGCAATCCGGAGTCCATTGCAGACCTTGAACCATCAGGAATTAAAACAGCCGCACTGGATGTCACAGATTCAAAACAGGTTGATGCATTAATTGACAACATCCTGGCGACTGATGGCAGGATCGATATGCTGATCAATAATGCCGGTTATGGCGCCATAGGGGCGATTGCAGAGACTCCGGCATCTGAAATCGAACGACAATTCACAACCAACACCTTCGCTCCCATCTATCTGATCCAGAAAGTTATCCCCACCATGCGACAGCAACGCAGCGGTATGCTTATCAATATTGGCAGTGTATCCGGAATACTCACCTCACCATTCTCCGGTGTTTACTGCGCCTCGAAAGCTGCACTGCATACGCTGTCAGAAGCACTGCGAATCGAACTGGAACCCTTTGGGATCGATGTCATTACCGTGCAACCTGGCGCCATTCAATCCAGTTTTGGCAAAACGGCGACACGGGTACTGGAGAAGATCCTGCCAGAACACTCCCTCTATCAACCGATTGAAGAAACCCTTCGCCGGCGAGCAGGTGCCTCGCAGGAGCGACCAACCACGGCTGAAGCATTTTCTGAAAAGCTGGCCTCCATCCTGCTGCGGGAGAAAAAGCCAGCTATCATCAGAATCGGTCGTGGCAGTTTCGTTATGCCATTTATCAAACGGTGGTTACCGCAACCGCTGCTGCAACGCCTGTTAAGTCGAATGTTCAACCTTAATCAGGTGAACTGAATACGATTCATGACGTCTCAGACATTCTCACTCGCATTACCGGCATGGGCAGAAAGAGAACACAGCCTCCTGCCTGAGTACCTGCCTTCACTGGAAGAACGGATGTCAGCGGTTATCCGCTTCTCACGACTGAATATTGAACATAATACAGGCGGGCCATTTGCCGCCGGTGTCTTTGAACGGAACTCTGGACGACGGATGATTATCGGCGTCAACCGGGTAATGGACAGTCACTGTTCCTCCGCCCATGCCGAAGTGATGGCGTTGTCACTGGCCCAAAAGGCGCTCGGGCAATGGGATCTTGGCAGCGCAGGCTTACCAGCCTACCAGCTGGTCGTCAATTGGCGCCCGTGCGTGATGTGTTATGGAGCGGTCCTATGGTCTGGCATACGATCACTGGTTGTTGCTGGCAGCGGTCCGGAACTGGAACAGATCACCGGGTTTGATGAAGGGCCAATCCATCCGGACTGGAAAGGTGAGTTCAAAAAACGAGGCATAGACGTCACCGACAATATCCTCACTAATGAGGCGATTGCCGTTTTCCGGCAATTCAGGGATGAAGGCCATGTTGTTTATAACGCCAGGCAGGGGGAACCTGCCTGACGAAAGAGCACCATAAACGTTTATAGCTCATCCATGCCTTTAAGCGCTTCCGCCTCCCGTTGCTGGAGATCCGCACGTCTCGCCAGCCACCAGGCAATGAATGCCGCCAACGACACCACCAAAATAATCAGTGTCGCTAACGCATTGATCTTCGGTGTCACACCCAGTCGTACCGATGAAAAGACCACCATCGGCAGCGTGGTTGACCCTGGACCAGACACAAAACTCGCAATAACTAGGTCATCCAGTGACAACGTAAACGACAACAGCCAACCCGCCGCCAAAGCCGGAGCAATGGTTGGAATAGTAATCAGGAAAAATGTTTTCAGCGGTGTGGCGCCCAGATCCATGGCCGCTTCCTCAATAGAAACATCGACTTCCCGCAACCGCGATGAAACGACGACCGTCACATAAGCCGTACAGAAGGTCACATGGGCAATCCAGATGGTCAACATGCCACGATCCTGCGGCCAACCAATGCTTTGCGCCATAAAGACAAATAGCAGCAGCAATGACAGACCAATGATGACATCCGGCATCACCAGCGGTGCAGTGATCAGGCTGTTAAACAGCGTTTTCCCGCGGAAACGGGAAAAACGCGTCATGATATACGCCGACATTGTGCCCAGCACCACCGCCATCGAGGATGTCCAGAACGCGATCTGCAAGCTGGTCCAGACGGCAGCCATCAACTGATCATCCCGGAACAGTTCCAGGTACCACTTACCGGAAAAACCCGCCCATACAGTCACCAAGCGTGACTCGTTGAACGAGTAGATCACCAGGATCAGCATCGGCACGTAGAGAAAAACCAGCCCGGCCACCAGCATCAGGTTGGTGAATGACAAACTCCGTTTCATCGTTCGCCCTCCAGCTCACGGGCCTGAAAGTGGTTAAACAGGGCGATGGGCAGCAACAGAATCAGCAGCATCACCATAGCCAGGGCCGATGCCACCGGCCAGTCACGGTTATTAAAGAACTCCTGCCAGAGCACTTTCCCAATCATCAACGTTTCTGGTCCGCCCAACAGCTGCGGGATGACCACTTCACCGACCGCCGGGATAAACACCAGCATGAAACCCGCGATAATACCGCTCCGGGACAGTGGCAGCGTCACCCTGAAGAATGATTCCCAGGGGCGCGCGCCGAGATCCTGTGCCGCTTCCAGCAGCGAATTATCCAGCTTCACCAAGTTCGCATACAGCGGCAACACCATGAACGGCAAGTAGGCGTACACAATGCCAATATAGACCGCCAGATTGGTGTTCATGATAATCATGGGATGATCAATCACGCCCAGCCACATCAGGAAGTTATTTAGTAACCCGTTGTTTTTCAGAATCCCCATCCAGGCATAAATCCGGATCAGGAACGAAGTCCACGACGGCAGCAGTACCAGCAAAACGAGCAGTGTCTGACGTCGCTTCGAGGCCCGGGACATGGCATAAGCCATGGGATAACCCAGCAACAGACAGAGGCATGCCGATATAAAGGCGATCTTCACTGATCCCAGATAGGCGGCAAAGTACAGCTCATCATCCGCCAGGAACAGGTAGTTTCCAAGGTTGAGGACGATGGTCAGCGCTTCATCGGCATACTCAAAAATCGCCGAATAAGGCGGGATGGCAATCTCGGAATACGCAAAACTGATTTTCAGGACAATGGCGAAGGGTACCAGGAAAAACAGCACCAGCCACAGGTACGGTGTGCCGATCACCAGCCCCCGCCCGAAGCTGCTCCGGGTTTCATGCCAGTTAGTTAACCACTTCATGAGTTCAGCACCACGCAGTTGGTGGAATCCCAGAAGACATATACTTCATCATCCCAGGTCGGGTTATCCGCAGTACGCTCCACGTTGGCCATGTTGCACTGAATGACCTTGCCAGAGGGCAGCTCTACGTAGTACACGGAATGCGCGCCAAGATAAGCAATATCAACCACAATACCTTTCGCCCAGTTATGCTCTTCTTCAGGCTTATCCACATCTACGAAGATTTTTTCCGGACGAACAGCGACCCAGACCTTCCGCTCTTCGAGTGCAGTCGTAATACCGTGACCGATACGCACTGGTACCGGCAGATCCTTACTGTCGATAATGACGTGGTCGGCTGCATCGGAAACGATTTCACCTGCGAAGATATTGATGGAACCAATGAACTCCGCCGTCATACGACAGTTCGGGGTTTCATAGATATCCATCGGTGTACCGGTCTGAACGATCCAGCCGGCGTCCATGATGCCGATTCGGTCGGCCATGGTCATGGCTTCTTCCTGGTCGTGGGTAACCATCAGGCAGGTGACGCCTACTGTTTCCAGAATCTCTACCACTTCCAGTTGCATCTGGGTACGCAGCTGTTTATCGAGCGCTCCCATGGGCTCATCAAGAAGCAGCAGTTTTGGACGCTTGGCCAGGCTGCGGGCCATGGCCACACGCTGACGCTGTCCACCGGACAACTGATGGGGCTTGCGCCGCGCATACTTGCTCATCCGCACCATTTTCAGCAGTTCTGCCACTCGGTCAGCGATTTCCGCCTTGGGCAGACGATCCTGCTTCAAACCAAACGCCACGTTCTGTTCCACTGTCATATGGGGAAACAATGCATACGACTGAAACATCATATTGATAGGGCGTTCATATGGCGGCAGGTCGGTAATATCCTGACCATCCAGGAAAATACGCCCATCGGTAGGCTTCTCGAAACCGGCCAGAATACGCAACAGTGTGGACTTGCCAGAACCGGAACCACCCAGCAGGCCAAAGATCTCACCCTTGTGGATTGTCAGGCTGACATCATCCACGGCTACCGTCTCGTCAAAGTGCTTACTGACACGGTCGATGCGCAACAGCACCTCTTTTTTTTCCCGGGCGCTTAATTTCTTCTTGTAAAAGGTGGACGCTACTGCCATGAAAATACGTCTCCACTCGGCGGGCACCTTAAATGCGCCAGCCGAAAAAACTGTCTAACAGGAAATGTTTCAAATGTAGTCCATGAGCACCTGCCAGACATGCTGCAAGTGCTCGCCGGATGGCCGGATTCGTCTCTCTAAAGACGACCATGACAGGGAAAAGTTCCCCGCCAGCCCTTATACGGGCTGGACATGGTGACTCAGGGGGACGAAAGGAGACCGGGCATCCGACAGGCGACTACCGCCCCGATTTAATCCGGTTCCAACTTCGGGTTATCGTTCGGTTCAACGCCGGCGACACTTCCCGGAAGGTATATAGATTGGCCATGGTATCGGCATCCGGATAAATGCCGGGGTTGTTGCGGATAGCAGGATCAAGCAACGGCGTCGCGGCATCATTGGGATTGGCGTACGCCACATAGTCGGAAATCGCGGCAATGACCTTCGGCTTCATCAGGTAATCAAGAAACCGGTGGGCGTTTTCAGCATTTGCCGCATCCTTAGGAATGGCCAGCATATCAAACCAGACGCCGGCCCCTTCTTTCGGGATCGAATAACGGATATTCACGCCATTGCCAGCATCATCGGCGCGATCAGCCGCCTGGAAGACATCTCCGGACCAGCCAACAGCAACACAGATTTCACCATTGGCCAGATCGGAAATATAACGGGAAGAATGGAAGTAACGCACGTGGGGACGCACTTTCAGCAGCGTCTCCTCCGCCTTGCGATAATCGTCGGAACGCTGGGTGTTCGGATCCAGTCCCAGATAGGACAGCGCCGCCGGCAACATTTCTGTCGGCGAATCAAGGAATGCAACGCCACACTGGGCCAGCTTCTTCATGTTCTCCGGCTCCATCACCAGAGCCCAGCTATCCACCGGTGCATCAGCACCCAGGACCTTTTTCACCTTATCCGGGTTATAACCGATACCAGTCGTTCCCCACATATAGGGCATTGCATGGGTATTCTTGGGATCATGCTCCTGCAGACGGTTGAGCATATCCGTGTTCAGGTGTTTCCAGTTAGGCAGGCTGGCTTTATCCAGCGGCAGGAAAACACCGGCTTTTATCTGGCGAGCCAGGAACTCGCTGGTAGGGGCAACGATGTCATAACCACTACGACCGGACAGCAGCTTGGCTTCAAGCACTTCGTTACTGTCAAACACGTCATAGACGACTTTGATACCGGTTTCTTTCTCAAAATTGGCAATCGTATCGTTGGCGATGTAGTCGCTCCAGTTGTACACATGCACAACGTTCTCTGCTGCTACACCGCCACTCAGGCTGAAGGCGAAGACAATTGGCGCCAGAATATGTTTGAAGAAGGTCATTTATAATCCTTCTGCTTCCTGCTAACTCCCGTTGGACAACAAGCCACTTGCGTGTGGCCACCCCCTTTACTCATTCACTGCCAGATACAGTTATGAACAAGAAAAAATGCGAAAAAGACAATTGAGTATTGCAGGGCGCACATTGTCCTCATCAAACGTCAGGGGTCAATTATTATTGGTACAAAATTTGTACTTTCCAGAAATTTAATGACGATGATCATGTGCCAGATCGCTTTGACTTTCCAGAGGGGGCTCTGAATCCGTACAGTAATCCTGCTCCAGTTGAATGGTGGCATGATCAACACCGAATCGTTCGCGCAGTACATCATTGATGGCTTTCAATGTTTTGCCGTTACTGGCCAGTTCCGTGGTTTTGACATGCAGGGTCATCAGAATTCTTTCCGGTGATAATGCCCAGATATGCACATGATGCACATCCAGCGCTTGAGGCACCCGCTCTACGATTGCCAGACGCACTTCTTCCGCGACCAGATGCTCAGGCGCTCCTTCCATCAGAATATGTGCCGCCTGCCGCAGCAATACCCAGGCGCTGCGTAGTATCAGGCCGGATACTACGACGGATAAGATCGGATCAATCGGTGTCCATCCGGTTAGCATGATCACCAATGCCGCAATAATGGCTGCCAGGGATCCCAGCAGATCACCCATAACATGCAAAGCGGCTCCCCGCATGTTGAGGTTATGGCGATCCCCACCGTGCAATATGGCGAAGGCGACAACATTCACCACCAGCCCAATGGTCGCCACCACAAGCATCGTACCACTCAGTACCGGCGCCGGATGCCAGAGACGTTTACAGGCTTCAACCACAATGAATGCCACAATCACAAACAAGGACAGTGCATTGAGAAATGCGGCCAGTGTCGTCGTTCGGTGGTAACCAAAGGTTCGGCGTGCATCAGGTTTGCGTTCGCTGTAACGCAGTGCAATCAGTGCCAGAAATAACGATGCTGCATCCGTCAGCATGTGCCCAGCATCTGCCAGCAACGCCAGCGATCCGGATATCAGGCCGCCAGCCACTTCCACAAACATAAAGCCAGCGGTAAGCAGGAAGGCAATGATCAGACGATTGCGGCTATCAATATGCGCATGTGTCATGGCTTTTCCAACCAGGGAACGGGGAAGAAGCTACTGCGATCTGGAAAGAGTATAGGCTGATGGGCTGGACGAAAACACACTCTCTAAAAACGACAAAACCCCGAAACCGGGGTTCTGACGATCATTGTTTGTACGCTTCCATGCGCCACACTGCCCTGTGCGTTCGCCATCCTTGCAGGGTTAATGTAACCCTGCCGTAAATTTGACAATAGCCGACAACGCCCCATTCGTACGTGAGATATTTCTCACAGCATAACTGACCTTCACTATCACAGTATCAGGCCGACATGCTTTTAAGCCCGGCAATGACCGGTACAACCCTGCCCAAATGGATCTTTATGGAGTCAAGCAGACAGTCATGGAACGCCCGATCAAACATATTGGCCTCCTCACGTCCGGTGGCGATGCACCTGGCATGAATGCCGCCATTCGTGCTGTTGTCTGCGCCTGTGAGCACTACAACATCTCTGTCACCGGGATCAAGGCAGGCTACCAGGGGCTAATCAATGGCTGGTTCACATCTCTAGACAGTCATTCACTCATACACAGCCTGTGCCGTGGTGGCACACTGTTAAAATCTGCCCGCTGCCAGGCCTTCCGTACCCAGGAAGGACGTGCCCAGGCATGGCAAAATCTACAGCAGTCCGGCATTGATGCACTGGTAGTCATTGGTGGTGACGGATCGCTAACCGGCGCAGCCCTGCTGGAACAGGAATACCCTGTCGCAGTCATCGGTATTCCGGCGACAATCGATAATGACATCTTTGGCACCGATGCCTGTATTGGCTATGACACCGCTACTAATACCGTCGTGGAAGCCATCGATAAAATCCATGACACCGCAGCGTCCCACAATCGACTGTTTTTTATTGAAGTTATGGGACGGAATTCAGGCTTTATTGCACTGAATGCTGGTATCGCGGCAGGTTGCTCCGCCATTCTGGTACCTGAACACTACCAACCTGTCGATGACATTATCGAACGCTTTGCCAGCTGCGATATGGCGGGAGATGCAGGTATTGTCATTGTCGCAGAAGGCCATCAGAACGGTGGAATTGCCGAACTAGCCAGCATTACCGCAAGACGTCTGCCTGATTTTGATATTCGCGTCTCTATACTGGGCCATATTCAGCGCGGCGGCTCCCCCAGCTGTGCTGACCGGGTATTGGCCGGACGACTGGGGGTATATGCCATTGAGCAGCTGCGCAGAGGTGAAAGCGGTACCATGGTTGCCCTTCAGCATCAGCTCGTCTGCAGTCTCCCTCTACATGACGTCATCCAACAACAGCCAGCACTACAGACGGAACAGCTCAGGGTCTCCCGCATTCTGGCCATGTAATATCACTGGATGATTGGTTTATCTGATAAAAACACGGGGTTCTTTTTCTAGTAATCCCGTCACACAGAGTCACTTTACCCATACTTACTACAGCATTACGGAATGCTACAGAGGCTTGCTCAATAGCCCTGGCAAGTGGAGGGCTTTTTATAGTCACCCACTCTGCCATTAAGCATTTTTGCAACGAACCATAAAGTACATAACCCTACAAAACATCGGCATACACCGATGCCAAAGCCCGGGCAAATGGGATTAGATGTACAAAACAGCAATTCATTGATCAAAACACCACCAATTATCCGATATTGATTACGATCAATGCTATTTTTTTACTAAAATTGATAATGATTCTTAATTGTTACTACATTCGCAATTCGCTCTGATTCCTGAAGGGGTCAGCCACTGCGGGAGGATCACCATTTTATGGCTTTGACACTGGGCGACCTGACCGTCGGAGACAGCGGAACCATCACTGGTTTTGCCTCCAACCATCGTACCTACCGGCGCAAGCTACTCACCATGGGCATGACACCCGGCACCACGTTCAAGGTGTGCCGCGTTGCCCCACTGGGCGACCCCATTGAGCTGGAGCTGCGCGGCTTCCAGTTGAGCCTGCGTCGTGAAGAAGCACGTATTGTCGAGGTATCCCAGTAAGATGTCTGACTCCTTTACCGTCGCTGTCGTCGGCAACCCGAACGCGGGAAAAACAAGCCTATTCAACGCCATGACCGGCGCTCGCCAGCGCGTGGGTAACTGGCCTGGCGTGACTGTGGAAAAGAAAACCGGTGAATACCAGTTCCACGGCAAGCACATTACTCTGGTGGATCTGCCCGGTACCTATTCTCTGGATGTCATCAGCGAAGATGTATCCCTCGACGAACGCATTGCCCGCGATTACGTACTCGCCGGCCATGCCGACCTGATTATCAACATCGTCGATGCCTCCAACTTCGAGCGTAACCTTTACCTCACCACACAGTTGATGGAAATGAAGCAGCCGGTCGTGGTTGTCCTCAATATGATGGACATGCTGAAAGACAAAGGCATGGAGCTGGATGTTGAAAAGCTGGAGCGCCTGCTGGGCTGCCCGGTGGTACCGGTCGTGGCCAGCCGCAGCAAAGGGATCGAAGAGCTTCAGGAAGTCATCAACCGAACGATTAAAAACCCTGCGGCGACCGTGCAACACAACACCGTGCCGTCGGAAGATTTACAATTGGCGATTAGCCAGCTGGCAGAGCAACTGGCACCGATAGCCACACAAAACCGTGTTGAACCCGAATGGTTGGCCCTGAAGCTGCTGGAAGGCGACAGCGACCTGGAACAGTGGCTCGACAGCGAGATGCTGTGTACGGTTAACTGCCGTCGCACAGCACTGGAAGAAACCTGCAGCGAAGATGCCGATATCCTGATCGCAGATGCCCGCTATCAGTTCATCAGTAACATCACCGCACAGGTGCTTGAACGTCGAGGCAGCCTGTCAAAAACCATCAGCGCGAAAATTGATGCCATCGTTCTGAACCGCATGTTGGGACTGCCCATCTTCCTGGGCGTGATGTACCTCATGTTCCTGTTCACCATCCAGGTGGGCAGTGCCTTCATTGATTTCTTTGATATCTTCACCGGTACCGTATTGGTTGATGGCGGTCGTTATGTGCTGACCAACATGGGTGCCCCGGATTTTCTGATCACCCTGCTGGCAGATGGTGTTGGCGCCGGTATTCAAACTGTCTCCACCTTCATTCCGGTCATTGCCTGCCTGTTTCTGTTCCTGTCCGTTCTGGAGGATTCCGGTTACATGGCCCGGGCGGCATTCGTTATCGACCGTGCCATGAATGCCATTGGACTGCCGGGTAAGTCGTTTGTCTCCCTGCTGGTCGGCTTCGGCTGTAACGTACCTTCCATCATGGGCGCACGTACCATGGAGAATCCCCGGGACCGTATGTTGTCGATCATGATGGCGCCGTTCATGTCCTGTGGTGCGCGACTGCCGGTCTACGTCCTCTTTGCTGCCGCGTTCTTCCCCTATAATGGCCAGAATGTGGTATTTGCGCTGTATCTGATCGGTATTGCCGTGGCCGTTATGACCGCTGTCATCATGAAGCGCACCCTGCTGCCCGGTGAAACCAGCCCGTTCATCATGGAGTTGCCGGACTATCATCGCCCTCTAGCCAAGCAGGTACTGCTGCGCACCTGGGATCGCCTGAAAGTCTTCATTCTCGGTGCGGGTAAAATCATCGTTATCGTTGTCACCGTACTGGGTGTTCTGAACTCCATGGGTACGGATGGCACCTTCGGAAATGAAAACACGGATAAGTCAGTACTGAGTGAAGTGGGCCGTACGATTACGCCCGTGTTCTCACCAATGGGTATGACGAAAGAGAACTGGCCGGCGGCAGTGGGTATCTTCACGGGTATCTTTGCAAAAGAAGCCGTTGTTGGCACCCTGGATGCCATGTACAGCCAGTTGGCAGGTTTTTCATCGGCAGATGCGGTTGATGAATATAGCCTCTTGGGCGGTGTTAAAGAGGCCCTGGCGACGATTCCTGAAAACCTGGCCGCCATTGGCGACAGCCTGTCTGATCCCCTGGGTATCGAGATTGGCGTCATCTCTGATAGTGGTGCCGTGGCCGAAGAACAGGGCATGGCCGCGACCAACCTGAGCGTTATGCAACAGCTGTTCGCTACCAAGGCGGCGGCTATCGCCTATCTGCTACTGATTCTCCTGTATACCCCTTGTGTCGCAGCGCTCGGCGCGATCTATCGGGAAACCAACATGCGCTGGACCGTATTCATCGGCTCATGGACGTTCTTCATGGGCTACCTCGCGGCCACGTTGTACTACCAAGCGTCAATCTGGACCCAGAACCCTGTCAGCGCGACCAGCTGGATCGCTGGTATGCTGGCAGTGTTCATCGCAGTCATCATTGGTCTGCGCCGGTTCGGCAGTATCGAGATGGACAACAAAGTGCCGGTAACAGTCACCTCTGGTAAGAGTTGCTGTAGCTCATAATGTTGATACCACTGAAAAACTACCTAGCCGAACAGGGCCAGGTCAGCCTGGCTGATCTGGCCAAGCACTTCAAAAGCAGCCCGGACGCTCTCCGGGGCATGCTGTCCCACTGGGTAAGAAAAGGCCGCGTCTGCAAGGAGACACTGGGCTGTAACAAGGGTTGTGCCTCCTGTCCTCCAGAACAGACCGAGATCTATCGTTGGCTGGGTCCGCGGGCTGCGCAGCCCGGACAGATCCCTCTCTGCCAACTGGCCTAGTCAGCACAAGAAAGAGCAACCCGATTACATACACCGCGTCATGGTATGAAAAGGACTCCTGCCATGATCGGATTTCTCTGCCTCACACGCGATACACTGGCTAATATGCCTATTTCTGATGGCGATAGTGTTATTGGAACACCGCCATGACTGCTATAAAGTAGCGCCAAAGTACAACAATAATAAGACTGGACATGTCATGACAGGATTCGTACGACTGCGTCGGCATTTGCCCGCACTGCTTTTTACCGTCTTATTCATCTCCGGCTGCGCCAATACTGAAACATACCGTGTCGCTTATACCGAAGCCCAGCAGAAGTCTTCAACCGGGCAGCTGACTGCAGGTGTCGCTCATGCCGATATCACACCTCCTCCTGGACTCCCCCGTGCTGGCTACTCCATGTGGTCAACGACCGGAGAAGGATTCCGTAATCGACTGGCGGCACGTGCCTTCTACCTGAAAGATGCTGAAGGTAATGCACTGGCCATCGTGCAAACCGATCTGCTGGCAGGTTCACGCATTCTTCAGGGTAAAGTGGCAGAAGTCGTCGCCCAGAAGACCGATATTGATGCTGGTAACCTCGCCATAACGGCCACACATACGCATTCCGGCCCCGGCCAATACCTTGGCAGTGCTTTCTATAACAAACATGCATCCCACAAGGATGGCTTTGACCCGATCTACTTTGATTTCCTAGTTAAACAACTCTCAACAGCGATCATTGAAGCTTATGAGTCACAACAACCTGCCAAAATCGCTACCGGACGTACCGATGTGTGGGGATGGACCAGAAACCGTTCACTGGAACCGTATCTGAATAACGACACAACAGAGAATCTTGCCAACACGGCCAGTGACGCCTTCCATGCCATCAATCCTGCGCTTTATATGGTCCGTATCGATACACAACAGGAAGATGGCACCTACAAGCCTGCCGGCGCTTTTGCCAGCTTCTCTATACACGGTACAGGGGTGCCTGAGCGTGATCCTTTCTTCAATGCAGATATCTGGGCTTATATTCAAAACGATGTAAAGTGGGCCATCGAAAAGGCGTATGACACAGAACAAGCTGTCGTCTTTGGCGCATTTGAAGGTACCCACGGCGATATGGCACCCGCATCCCGCCTGGAAATGCTGGGGCAAATTGAATCGCGTCGTGTCGGTAAAGGTATCGCCAAACACGCCTGGAATTTGTTCCAATCACTGGATACTGAACTCTCTGATACCCTGTCTCTCCGTACAGCGACCCGTGAGCTGGATATCAGGAATAATAATACCTATGGTGACGTCAGTATCTGCGAGGAAGCGGCTGCTGGTAATACTCTCGCTGCCGCTCCCTTTGAACACACGTCACCGGTTATCGGATACCTTCCATTCTTCAAGCAGGGATCACGCCGCACATTCTTTACCAATAACTGTAATGGAGAGCGTCGTATACTCGGTTTTGATTCGCTACAGAGAATTCTGGAACCCAAAGATTCATTCCCAAGAACCGTCCTGTTCCAGGCCTTCCAGATTGGCGATATGGCAATCATCCCACTGCCCTATGAAATCACTGCCGAATCTGGCAAGCGGATAGAAGACGGCGTTCGGGACATCTATAAAAATCATGGCCAGTCTATCCGTCACGTCATGGTATCGAGTCTTGCCAATGGTTATACCGGGTACATGACGACACCTGAAGAATATGCCATCCAGTATTACGAAGGCGGACATACTATCTATGGCAAATATACCCAGCCTGTCATAACCGGGCATGCAGTTAATCTTGTGGATAGCCTCCTTCAGGGTTCAGATAACGTCCGTGATCTGCCAGACACCCAAGAATACACACTGAAGACCCGACAATTTGTGCCTGATGCTGTTGAGCCAAATGAATCCATACGTTCAGTACTGACTGCACCTGAATACAAGCACGCCTATAGCAATGAAGAAGGCCACTGGGCCTTCAAATGGCAAGATGTGGGCCCTGGTTTAATTAACCTGCATAAACCCTTGATCAGCATTGAAAGCAGCGAGAATGGCAAGGAATGGGCACCTCTTGTCGTCAATGAGATACCAGTCGATGACAATGGCTATGATATTGCTATCCAGATGTTGGAAGATGAAGGGGAATTCGCGGAATACACAGCCTACTGGTATAACCCTGTCTTTGAAGGCAAGAAGCGACAATTCAGGTTTGCGATCCAAGCTAGGGCGAACCAGCCAGTCCTCTATTCCCCCGCGTTTCGTTAATTTGTCTTTTGGGGAGTGTTCAGCACTCCCTTATTTTGAATTCTTGATATTTGTATCCGGATTCAGTTTTTTTCCTTTCCATAAACCCTGAGCATTCTGCGTTCAGAGCTTTTAGGGGATTCTGGATTTGCTTGCATCAAACAAAAGCTGTGTAAAACCCGAAATGTCTTAACCAGCCAGCTGTGATTTATTAAATGAAACATCAACCTAAATTTCGCAGTTAAATTTCATGAAACCAGTGCCATGAAGGAGTAAAACCAGCCGTTTTTTCTAACTCCGTTATAACTGTCTACGATCTGGAACACTGGATATTGTAATGGTTTAATGATCCCGGACACCTTTTTAGGTGGTAAAGTCACCGCCATAAAAGAGGTGTCCAATGACCAGAAAGCGTCATTCCTTTACGGCAGAATTCAAACTTGAAGCCGCCAGCCTGGTACTCGATCAGGACTATTCCATACCAGAAGCAAGTCGTTGAAACAGTGCTCAGACGCTGGGTTAAACAGCTGCAACAGGAGCGTTCAGGCTGCACGCCTCCCGGCAAGGCTCTGACACCTGAGCAGAAACGCATTCAGGAGCTGGAGGCTCGTGTGAACCGGCTGGAACGGGAGAAAGCCATATTAAAAAAGGCCACCGCTCTCTTAATGTCGGACGAACTCGAACGTACGAGCTGATCAGCCAATTGAGGGAGCAGGAAACGGTGGAACTGGCCTGCTCAGTATTTGATATTGCCCCATCTTGCTTTTATGACCATTTACGTCGAAAACAGCCCATAGATGTTGAACGCCTGCATCTTCGAAGTGAGGTCAACCGGCTCTTTACTGCAAGTCGTTCTTCTGCTGGCAGCAGAACACTGACACTGATGATGCGTGAACAAGGACATATCATCGGACGCTATAAAGTGCGTCAGTTAATGAAAGAGGCCGCATTGGTGTGCAAACAGCCGGGCTCACCCAACTATAAGGTGGCAACAGTAGAGCGATTGGACATTCAAACCGTCTGAATCGGGTATTTGATGTGATAGCTCCCGACCAGGCGTGGTGCGGTGATATCACGTATATCTGGACAGGCTGCAAGTGGAGCTATCTGGCGACAGTGTTGGATTTATACAGTCGCCGGGTTGTCGGTTGGGCCATGTCCGAACGACCGGATGCTTCACTGCACTGGATATGGCTTATGCGCATCGTGGTAAGCCTTCAGGCCTGCTGTTCCACTCAGATCAAGGCAGCCAGTATGCCAGTCGTATCTTCAGGCAACGGTTATGGCGCTATCGCATGAGACAGAGTATGAGTCGCCTTGGTAACTGCTGGGATAATGCCCCGATGGAGCGTTTATTCAGGAGTCTGAAAACTGAATGGATTCCGGCGTCAGGCTACCCAACCCGGGAGCAGGCGAAACGGGATATCAGTTATTATCTGATGGATTATTACAACTGGTGGCGACCACATCATCATAATGGTGGACTACCGCCTGCCTTGGCTGAGAATCGGCTTAACTTATTGTCCGGGAATTGTTGACCACTACACAAACCGATCTACGAAGGAAACCTACCAATTTCTCCAGACAATACAGAACAGATCACAGAGGATTAAACTGCAGCTTGAAAAAGCGATTGATATAAGTTGGGCTGAATTATTACGTTCCACCAATGGAGAACGTGACTGAATTTAGTCAACCCTATGTCCAACACGGGGTACAAAATTATTTCGATTTTAAACTACAGAATTTAGATTCAATGATGCAAAAGCAATGAGAAGTGAGCTAAAAAGTTTTACGACCCCAAAGAAAAAAACCTGACCAGTTGCCTGATCAGGGTTTTCTCATTAAAGCCTGGCGATGACCTACTCTCACATGGGGAGACCCCACACTACCATC
>NZ_BAABFL010000456.1:0-37014 GCF_039540975.1 Kistimonas scapharcae | reverse complement strand
GCGTTTTGTGCAAAAACTGTACTCTGTTGCCAAAAGTACGGCCAGCTTGCTCACATTCCCAAGGTTAAGCGGGATTTAAGGAGCGTACTGCTGGCCTGGACGGCATAACTGAACGCATGCAGGGCGGTAGGGGTAATATGCTCGGCCAGAAACAGGCCGAACCCCTCTTCCCCGGTCGCCTCAACCGCCAGTTGCCAGAGCCGGGTCATGCAGGACATCGGCACCCGCGCACCAGGCTGACTGAGCAGGGACGGATCAATACCCGCCTGTTTCAACAGCGGCTGCGGCTCAATACCGAACGACTGAATGGTTCGGGCAACCGCAAGCGTCCAGCTGCTGAGCGTCGTTGGCTCCATAGCCTGAGACTTTTTTCCTGTTATTGGCTTGTGCGTGACTGCCTGCATTGATTGTCCGCTTGGGTCAAAAGGTTGTCCCGGAATGTCCATACGGAAACAGGAGTGACTATATAAAATACCGCCACATCAGAACAGGAAAACCTGTCTGCCACGAACAACAATAATGAACTGACAAGAGGTCTCCTGCGTATGCGTTTACCCCGCTTCGCCCGGCATGCTGTACTCGGCAGCATCGCACCACTGCTCTTCGCCTGCACAAGCGACGACCCGACACAGACAGCACAGCATGCCTCTGACAATGCGTTAGCGCCCGAATCCCATGTCCACCCCATCCTGAAAGCACACAGTGCCGAGTTCGAGCGCAAGGTTTACCAGGTCACCGAGGGTGTCTGGAGTGCAGTGGGTTTCGGACTGGCTAACTCGATTCTGATTGAAGGCGACGATGGCGTCATTATTGTCGACGTTATGGAAAGCCGGGAAAACGCCGAAGCGGTGATGGCGGAGTTCCGCAAGATCACGGACAAACCCGTCAAGGCGCTGATCTACACCCATAACCACGCCGACCATGTGTTCGGTGGTCTGGGTTTTGTTCCAGAAGGGAATGTGGACGTTTATGCCCACAGCACAACCAACTACTACATTGACCGAATCATCAACCAGATCCGCCCCGTCATCACCAACCGCAGTGGTCGTATGTTCGGCAACCTGCTGGAAAAAGGCGACGATGGACTTGTGAATGCCGGTATCGGCATGGCCGTGAACCAGGGCCATGGTGGCGGAGCGCCAACCCTGATTCGTCCGAACAAGACCTTTGATGATGAACTGGATATTGAAATCGCAGGCGTCAAGATCAAACTGGTGCACGCCCCCGGCGAAACCAATGACCAGATTTTCGTCTGGCTGCCAGAGAAAAAGGTGCTGATGCCCGGGGACAATATCTACAAGGCGTTCCCCAACCTCTACACCATCCGCGGCACCCTTTACCGGGATGTCCTGGGCTGGGCTCACAGTCTGGATAAAATGCGGGATATGCAGCCAGAACACCTGGTGCCCAGCCACACCCGCCCCGTCAGTGGACAGACGGTCATTACCAACCTGTTGACCGATTACCGTGATGCCATCCAGTACGTCCACGACCAGACCATCCGTGGCATGAACCACGGCATGACACCCGATGAACTGGTCGAAACCGTCAAGTTACCAAAGCACCTGGCAGAACACCCTTACCTGCAGGAACTCTACGGTACGGTTGAATGGTCAGTCCGTAATATCTTCAATGGATACCTGGGCTGGTTTAACGGCGATAGCGCCACACTGTCGCGTGCCTCCCAGAAAGAGCGCGGTGAAGCCATGGTCAGGCTGGCCGGCGGTGAAGAGAAGCTGCTGGAAAATGTGCAACAGGCGTTAGCGGATGATCGCAACCGCTGGGCCGCTGAATTATCCAACTACCTGCTGTTCATTGATCCGGAACATGAGCGGGCCCGCCAGCTCAAAGCCCAGGCGCTCAGGAAACTGGGTAAAGCCAGCATCAGCCCTAATGGTCGGAACTTCTACCTGACCCAGGCACTGGAGCTGGAAGGTAAAACCCATATGCCCAAGCAGGAAATCACCGCTGAGAACCTTGAGCTGATCAAATCCTTCCCGGTGAAGAATTTCCTCTCGGCCATGTCTGTTGCCCTGGACCCTGCCAAGAGTGATACCACAGATAAACGACTGAGTTTCACATTCCCGGATGTGAATGAAACCTGGACCCTGCATGTTCGCCGTGGCGTAGCGGTGCTCAATGAAGGCCTTGATTCGGAAGCAGAACTCAATATCACGGTGAACAAGGATAACTGGATAGAGTTGGTGACAGGTGCCAGAAGTTTCCCAGGCACAGTAGCCTCGGGGGATCTTGAAATAGACGGCGGCATGCTAAAACTGCCTGAATTGATTGGCTTCCTGACAATGTTCGATCCTGCCGCCTGAGAGCACTGTATAGCAGTGGGCCTCTGGCTCACTGTGCCTGCCAGTTATCACACGAGATGCATTGTTCATGCATAGCCCATTCATTCTGCACTATACTGGCAGGCGATTATCTTTTCCTGATCCTGTAGCTGCCTGCGAGTTTCCAGCCATTTCAGTCTAACCCACCATTCCTGTTCGTTGACCTTCCGCCAGGGAGTGTACCGCATGACTGCTGACCATCGCGCAATCCTGTTCCTGATAATGTGCCTTGCCATACTTCCTGGGGTTTCACTCAGGTTGCATGCCTCCCTTCAGCAACCCGGTACGGATCGACTGATTATCAAATATGCGCCACCGGTAACCCATGTAGCAGAAGCAGAGGCCGGCGTTCTCACTGCCGCCGGCAATGTTCCACACCTTGAAGGGGAAGCGGTCAGGGTTGTACGTGCCATTGCCACAGGCGCCAATGTCATGCAGCTGGAAAAGCGTCGTACCGTGAATGATATGGACACTATCTGTCGTTCATTGGAGCAACAGCCAGGCATTCTGTATGCCGAACCTGATCATATCATGCACCATCACACGACACCCAACGATCCCCTCTATAACCACCAGTGGCACTATTTTGAACCGGTTGGCGGAATCAACCTTCCCGCCGCCTGGGACAAGACGACCGGCAGTGACAAAGTCAACGTTGCGGTGATTGATACCGGTGTTTTGCACCATCGTGATCTCATCGGAAACCTTTTACCCGGCTATGACTTTATCAAAGACCTCGAGGCCGCCGCTGATGACAGCGGTCGCGATCCCGATGCCTCCGATTCCGGCGATTACACCCCTGCCGGATTCTGCGGCTTCGACCAGTACGGACTCCCCAGTCCACAACGTAATACTTCCAGCAGCTGGCACGGTACCCATGTTGCGGGCACCATTGCGGCAACTGGTAACAATCACGAAGGCGTTACCGGCGTCAGCTGGCACAGCCGAATTCTGCCGATACGCGTCCTCGGCCGCTGTGGCGGCTACACCTCAGACATTACGGATGGCATGCTCTGGGCAGCCGGCATTCCGGTCACCGGCATGCCGGACAACCCGCATCCTGCCAAGGTGCTGAACCTTAGCCTGGGGGGAGAAGGCACCTGTACACGGGCCTACCAGGATGCCATCAAGCAAATTCGAGCCAAAGGCGCCACTATTGTCGTCGCGGCCGGCAATGAGAACCGGGACGCCCGTTATTCCTGTCCTGCCAACTGTGACGGTGTCATCACGGTCGCCGCCACCAACCGTGATGGCGCCCGGGCCTACTACTCCAATTTCGGTACCGTCGTGGATATCGCCGCACCGGGCGGCGAGCTGAATTACCCGGAAAACGGCATCCTCTCGACCTACAACAGTGGTTCCAACCACCCAGCCAACGATACATATGCGTCGCTCGAAGGCACCAGCATGGCAACTCCTCATGTATCTGGCGTTGTCGCACAGATGTATGCAGTGAACAGCCAGCTGACGCCAGACCGGGTCGAGACGATCCTGAAGACTACTGTCCGCGAATTCCCCACCGGGATCTACAATGCCTGCACAACCGCATTATGTGGCTCGGGTATTGTTGATGCCGCAAAAGCGGTTGATGCCGCCGCCGGCGCATCACCGGATACGGTCAATCGTCTCAGAAAAGGCATCGCCAAAGGGGCGTTGACGGGAACCCGGGAAGCCCCCTTGATGTTCACACTGGATATTAGTCAGCCTGTCACCGGCCTGACCTTTACCCTCTCTGGCGGCAGTGGTGATGCTGACCTCTACGTCAGCCATGGTCGGCCCCCTACACTGACGGACCATGACTGTGCTTCCGCCCTGTCGGGAAATGATGAACATTGTCGTATAAATCATGCTGACTCAGGCACGTGGTATGCCATGGTCTATGCCTACAGTCCGTTCCGGGGAGTCTCATTGCTGGCCGATTACGATGGTGAAGAGCCGCAGGAACAGCAACCTGCTGAATTCAGCAATACTGTCAGTATGCTGATCCCTGATCGGGATAATCGAGGTGTAACCAGCACGTTGTACGTGTCGCGGACAGGTACTGTTGGAACACTGACGTTGACACTGGATATCAGCCATCCGTTCCGCGGGGATTTACGTGTTGTTTTGATTAGTCCAAGGGGGAACCGTTACCTGATCAAGGAAGAGCGTGCCAATGAGGCAGGCACGGACCTTAGAGATACCTGGACAATCCATGCCCCCAATGAGAACGCCGAGGGCGTTTGGAAGCTACAAGTAGCCGATCTTTATTATCGTGATAGTGGGCGCATTAACTCTTGGAAACTGGCGTTTCAATAACGCTGATCGTTTTCCCCTAAATAGACAGGATTCCCCTGCAATATATCATTCACGCCCTCAAAGGTGGCATTATTGCCTTCTACCAGCCATGTAATGATTATCCGCTGTGGCGAGTACAAATAATTCTGCCTCAGGATATTGCTGCATGACATCATCCAATGATGTTGCCGGGTATTCTTCAAGCTCACCTTGAGGGCCTGCAATGCAGGTCACTTTTTCACTGAGATCACAAATTACTATTCTGCAATTTTCAGTGGATGCCATCAGCCGAACATCAAGCTGTTCTGCATAATTATACTGTTGCTTTAACAATTCAATTTGTTCTTCTAACAAAAAAGCGATTTCCGTGTCAAAGTGCAGCTTACCATTGCCCTCCAGACATCTTTCTCCCTCCTGGTAGGATCGGTTTCTTAATTCCATTATATTGGAATGCCCTCTGACTTTTGAAACGCCATCATAAAAACAGTCGCCATTCCGAACAGTCTGGACAAACTCACGGTCATATTTATTCACGATGCTTTCTGCCCGTTGTTCCTGTCTTGCTCTTTTTGCCTGATCCTCTCTCGCAGCGTTCTTACTGGCAGCAATAGCCTTCGCCAGTCCGTCATCACTATCCTCGTCAGGTACGGCATGTGGCGCCATACTACGATGTATAGCGTCCTCTATAGCCTTCTGTTCCAAGGCCTGACGCTTCGCTTCATCGGATTTCAGGGCCTCTCTGCTAAGCGCTAATACTTGCGCCAGATCGGGATCACTTTCTTCAAGAAACGTGTCATTACTGCGACGCACAGCTTCCTCTATGTCATTAGCTTCCCTGATATCACGCCTCGCTTGATCCGTTATTGCAGTCTCTCTACTAAGAGCTAATGCCCGTTGGGTCTCGGGATCCACTCCCTCATCATCAACGTCTACGCTACCGCCTGCCTCATTTTCGGAAGAGTACTCACGGGCTAAACGAGACGCATCAACCTCTGGCCGAGCGTGTGAATTATCTACTATTGTATGGGCAGATCTCGCAGGTTCATCAGCATAGCCTTCATCATCCGTTATACCGCCGGGCTCACCGGATAAACTGTCCAGATCGCCCACATCAAATGATTCAGATACACCACTTATCTCACTGGCAGTTTCATAATCGGAGTCAACCATAGTACCTGTCGAGAAGTTTATCTTCCCTCTTTCTTCTTGACGCTCCGAAATAGCTGGCAATGTTTTCTGGTAAGGTATGTTCTTTACAAAAGGAATCACCCCTGAATTCACATATTGAATATATCTTTTCTTGATGCTTTTATCGATATCAGGTGCATGCAAGACTGCCTCCATGCTCTTCTTATAATCAGAAGCACGTAAAAAACACTTAATATGACTTATCAGGTAAGAAAAAAAACCTTCAACTTCGACCAGTTTATAAACACGTCGTCCATCTGGTGTTTTCCCTTTTTGCATATCCAGGGAACACCATTTTTTTTTATCTTCTACCGCTGTCCATTTTTCAATAGTCTCAATAGAAGAACTCAACACATCAGAAATATTCCTAGGCATTATATCAAGCCCCCGTTTCATTCCATTTACAGCAGGCCATCTGCACGAACCACAACTATAAGTACAGCCTATATCATCCCTACCGGCTAAAAAACGAGACCAATGTAGCTATAAAGCTCAAAACGATATCACCAAACGCACCGGCTCCGGAGTTATGCAGTTCCTGAAATAGCCGGTGCGTTATTAAGAGATGTTATTCTTATTCATGACTGGCAGTCTGGCTGCCCCCCTTATGCGCCCTGCGCTCTTTCACTCGCGCCATCACCTTGCGAACAACCCACGGGAATGCTGCCAACAGGACAAATGATGCAATCAGGCCTGGGGTTAAAATACCACTGACACTAAGCTCCTTAACCTGACCCAGCTGGGCGCCCGCGTTAACGTACACCATGGTACCGGCCAGCATCCCGACCTGGCTAACCCAGTAAAATGTCCATGCCCGGATCGGCGTCAGCCCCATCACGAGGTTAATGATAAAGAACGGGATGGCGGGAATCAGGCGAAGGGTAAACAGGTAAAAGGCACCATCTTTCTCAACCCCTTCATTCACTGTTTTCAGGTAGCCACCGAATTTTTTCTGCACCGATTCCTGCAGGAGCACCCGAGAAAACAGAAAGGCCAGTGTTGCCCCTATCGTACTGGCAAATGAGATCACCAGCAGGCCAACCCAGAACCCGAAGATAGCCCCCCCAATCAGGGTCATTAATACAGCGCCCGGTAAAGAAAGCCCTGTAACCGCCACATAGGTCAAAAAGAAGATACCCATCGTCAGTAGCGGATTGTCCTGATAGAGCTGTAGAAAAAAGTCTCTGCTCAGGTATTGCTGAAGGTCAAAACCATAGAATAAAGCAATTGCCACTACGACAATCGCTATCAGGCCAACCCTTTTTTTATTCATACCCTAGCGTCCTTCTGCTCCAAGAGATAAAGCGTCATTGTCTTATACGTCACCAAAACACATGTGGATTCATGTCATCTTGCCAGTATTGGTGACAGAGATATACAGCACAAGCACCATACACCCAATGCATAGTCTGATGCCACATGACCACACGAAATACAAACGTATTACGACAGCATAAACACAGCCATTTTGGTCATAAATGAAAACAGTCATGTTATTAACAAAAGAAACGTTCCGAACAATACTACGCCTGTATTTAAAGGCCCTCTCCATCAACATTGAATATGAATGTACCACAACCTGTTCGTTATACAGATTGCAGCCTATCACTCCGGGATTACAGTCGAAGGGTGCAAACCTCAAAATGGGGAACTATTTGGGTTATCGATAACGACAAGATCAAGCATTTATCAGCAGTTAGCATTGATTCTCTTCAACGGCGCTGCAGTATTGCACGCCTTTTATGCACAAGGTATCCAAAATACAGTTCCGCCGAAAGAAACAATCCATTTGAAAAGATCAGCGATTATATTATCAACGCCTATGAAGAAGAATTTTTGCAATTAATCTGTGCATACCCATATGACATTGTTCCGAATAAAAGACTAAGAATCGCGAATAATGGATGTGAAACTGGTGATTATGCAAAATTATTTATGCAATTTGATACCAGCAAACAACAACAGATCATCACGGAAGCACTTTTACAACTGTACAAAAGCGCTGTATCAGCCATTAAAACTGTTGATTTTCAAGAGTATTACAAAACATTCAAAGATCTTCGACAAGTGGTCAAAATACTCTTTAGACTGGATCTGACAATGTTTCTGGATTTGCCATTAACCGCAGGCTTTGGTAGTAAAGGTGCCAGCCTGGTCAGTACATTGAAAGCGAATCTTTCATTTAACCAGAACATGATTGCCTATAACTTTCTATACACGAAAGACCTCCAGACATTCATTGCATCAGGCCAGAAATCCGACTTGATATACTGCAACTTTGGACCCGACATTGATGGCAATCATGGCACAATTTTATTTCTTGAACGACCTATCAATACCCATGTAAGAATGACTGTCGTTAACTCGACAGGGGCTTTTACATCGGAACAAATACAACACGAATGCCCCCCTCAATTTACCCTGAATATCTATATATACATGCTACTCACTGGCGCTATTTACTTTGCCAGGTTGCATCCATACCTTACCTTTGATTTTGGCTTTATTAAGGAACAAAGTCAGCAAGATCATGAAAACTGCCATGTATGGTGCTGCAAAGTCCTACGCAAAACCCACGACATTGAGGCTTTTTCGCAATTAGTCTGGCCCACCTGCGCAGAACTGAAAGAACACAATCTAGTATATAAAAAAGCTGCGCCTCTTAAATGGGAAAATATCAATCTTCAGGTTTATTCTCTGACACTACCTAAAACCTATTGGAAACCCATCCAGTCCATATCGCAGCTCCATACATTGACCGACGCACTCTCCCCCAGCGATAAAGGCAAAATCTTGTTTGACCAGATCAAGGATAGCGAATGTGGTGACTACCTGACCGGAGAGGGAATGACCCTGGGCACCAAAACAGTCAATAATCACTTACAGAGGATCTCTATTAAATACTCTGTCATAGGCCTTCTTCATCAAATGGGAACGCTCACGGCCAATCATCTGCATTATATACGCGAATTAACCGCCAAGCGCACGTCAGCAGTAACCCCTGGATAGTGACACCCAATCTCCTCTCAAACGCCTTCACAGACCCAAGCCTTCTCAAATCTTCCTTACAAATCATTCAGTTTATCTTTCAAACGTACCATAATAGCGCAACCGTTCCCGGCATCCTGTGAGACATAAGGAAGTAAACCGTGAAACCTGTTCACCGCGCCTTTCCCTCCACCCGGCCTCGTCGCATGCGCTTCGATGATTTTTCCCGTCGCCTCATGCGGGAAAACCGTCTCACAGTAGATGACCTGATCTACCCGGTATTTGTCCTGGAAGGCCAGGGGCAACGTGACCACTGCACCCCCATGCCGGGCATTGAGCGCCTGAGCGTCGATGAGCTGGTCAAGGATGCGGAGCACTGGGTTGAACTGGGGATTCCGGCCGTCGCCCTGTTTCCCGTTACCCCGGCCGAGAAGAAATCCCTGGATGCACGCGAAGCCTGGAATCCTGATGGATTAGCCCAGCGTGCGGTCCACGCCCTGAAAGAGCGGTTCCCGCAACTGGGCGTCATCACTGACGTTGCGCTCGACCCTTTCACCACCCACGGACAGGACGGCATCATCGACGATAGCGGTTACGTCATGAACGATGAAACCGTTGAGGCACTGGTGAAACAGGCGCTGTCTCATGCGGCGGCCGGTGCCGATATTGTTGCGCCCTCCGATATGATGGACGGCCGCATCGGTGCCATCCGTGCCGCCCTGGAGTGTGACAGCCACACCAACACCAAGATTCTGGCCTACTCCGCCAAGTATGCCTCCAGCTACTATGGCCCGTTCCGGCACGCGGTCGGTTCTGCCTCCAACCTGGCGGGGGGCAACAAATTCAATTACCAGATGGATCCGGCCAACAGTGATGAAGCCCTGCATGAAGTGGCGCTCGACCTGCAGGAAGGGGCGGACATGGTGATGATCAAACCGGGCATGCCCTACCTGGATATCGTGCACCGGGTCAAAACCGAGTTTAAGGTTCCTACCTTCGTGTACCAGGTCAGCGGCGAGTACGCCATGCACATGGCGGCGGTACAGAACGGTTGGCTGGAAGAAGAAAAAGTCATGATGGAATCCCTGACCGCCTTTAAACGGGCCGGCGCTGACGCCATCCTGACCTACTATGCCGTGAAAGCGGCGGAGCTACTGGCGGGCCGCGCCTGAGCGCAGCGTTCCAGGGGATTGTTATACTGTCAAACTGGCTGACGACATCTGTCCTCAGCCAGCCATTCACGCTGAAATACCTGACATCAAAACAAGCAGGGAGGACCCATGACAGAAACGGCCAGTTCCACTGAACAGGCAACTGCTGATATTCCGGCTCCTCCGGTCATCAGCGATCTGGACAACCCGGAGTACTACATCAACCGGGAACTCAGTCATTTGCAGTTCAATATCCGGGTGCTCGAGCAGTCACTCAATGAAGACTATCCCCTGTTGGAGCGTCTGCGTTTCCTGCTGATTTTCTCCAGTAATATGGACGAATTCTTTGAGATCCGGGTCTCCGGCCTCAAGCAACAGATTGAATTTGCCAGGGAGCAGGTGGGTCTCGACGGCATGCAGCCTGCCGAGGTATTGAAGGAAATCAGCCAGCTGACCCATGAACATGTCAGCCGGCAATACGCCATCCTGAATGACATCATGCTGCCGGCCCTGGCAGACCAGGGCATCCGTTTTATCCGTCGGAACCAGCTGACAGAAAAGCAGGCGTCCTGGGTGAAAAACTTTTTCTTCCAGCAGGTCATGCCGATCATCAGCCCGATTGGTCTGGATCCGGCGCATCCGTTCCCACGGCTGGCCAACAAGATCCTGAATTTCATCGTTGAACTGGAAGGCAAAGACGCCTTTGGTCGTGAAACCGGCATGGCGATTATCCCGGCGCCACGTTCACTGCCCCGTATCGTCCGGCTGCCGGATAACCTCTGCGAAAAAGGCGGCGAAAACTATTTATTCCTGTCATCTATTATCCACCAGCATGCCGAAGACCTGTTCCCCGGTATGACCATCAAGGGTTGTTATCAGTTCCGGATCACCCGGAACAGCGACCTGAGCCTGGATGATGAGGTGGACGACCTGGCCTCCGCCCTGCAGGGGGAACTGCTGGCTCGCCGCTACGGTGATGCGGTACGTCTGGAGGTTGCAGATAACTGTCCGCGGCATCTGGCGGATTTCCTGCTGCGCCAGTTCGCCCTGACAGAAAGTGAACTGTACGAAGTGAACGGCCCCGTCAACCTGACGCGCCTGATGGATGTCTGTAACACACCCACCCATTCTGACTTGCAGTTCCGCCCGTTCAGCCCGGGCTTCCCCAAAGGACTTCCTATAGGGCTCCCCAAAAACAGCGACCGGTTGTTTGATGTCATCCAGCAGGAAGATATTTTGCTGATGCACCCCTTCCAGACATTTACGCCCGTCGTCGACCTGTTGCGTCAGGCGGCCAAGGATCCCCATGTTCTGGCCATCAAACAGACACTGTACCGAACCGGCGCCAATTCCGAGATGGTGGATGCCCTCGTGGAAGCAGCACGGCATGGCAAAGAGGTCACTGTTGTTGTCGAAATTCGGGCGCGCTTTGACGAAGAAGAGAACCTGAAGCTGGCTCGCCGCCTTCAGGAGGCAGGCGCCATCGTCGTCTATGGCGTGGTTGGCTATAAAACCCATACCAAACTGATGCTGATTGTCCGTCGGGAAGGTCGTCGGATTGTTCGCTATGCCCACCTGGGTACCGGTAACTACCATGCGGTCAATGCTCGACTGTACACCGACTACAGCCTGATGACCTGCGATAAAGACCTGACCAATGACGTGCACAAGGTCTTCCAGCAGCTGACCGGTATGGGCAAGGCAGTACGGGTCAAAAAACTCTTCCATGCGCCGTTTACGCTAAAGAAGAACCTGATCGACCTGATCAACCGGGAAGCTGAGAATGCCCGGGAAGGGCGCCCCGCCCGCATCATCCTGAAAGCCAATGCACTGACAGAAGCCAACGTGATCAAGGCGCTCTACAAAGCCTCACAAGCAGGCGTGAAGGTTGATCTGGTGATTCGCGGGATTTGCAGCCTGCGCCCCGGTATCGAAGGGTTATCGGATAATATACGGGTCCGCTCGATTGTTGGGCGCTTCCTGGAACATACCCGGGTGTATTTCTTCCAGAACGATGCCGAACCCAAGGTGTTCTGTTCCAGCGCAGACTTGATGATTCGTAACCTGGATCACAGGGTGGAAGCCTGTTTCCCGATAGAAAACCCCAAGCTTGCCACCCGTATCAAGAAAGAGCTGGACTTATACCTGACAGACAACACGGGTAGCTGGAAGCTGCTCCCTGATGGCAGTTATGAACAGAATCGACCGGTGAGAAACCAGAAGCCCAGAAATGCACAACAGGCATTGCTGGAAACACTGGCGAGCTAATGCCACGTCTTTCTGGTCAGGTCATCTTATCACTGCGGATGGCCTGATCAGTCATTACTGCCCAACATCACCTTCAGTCATCCACAGATTAAACTGCCACCTGAACCATTGCAGGTTGCCGTTGCTGGTCTGGATACAATAGCTTCACACGTTTGTTAGCCAGATGCACATGCCGCACACATTCATCATTGGCCTGCTGTAATGTCTTGTTCACATCCTCGATCCTGCGAGTCAGCAGGCTATAGCGCAGTAACAAGCAGGCAGCCCTGTCCTGCAACTCTCGCGGTACATCGCCACCGTTTAAGCTCCGTACAGATCTCCCTACGTCTTTCAACTGAACTTTGACTTCTTCCAAAGCATTCACCAACGGCATAAGCTCTCCTGATGCATGCTTTGCCTGCCGCCTCAAGGCCCTCCACTCATCTTCCGACAGCTGTGCACTCACACTGTTATCGAGCACTCCAGCATTGAAGTAGCCAATTTTTTCAAGCTTCCTTCCTACACCGGTCGATCGTGATGGCGGTAATTTCTCCATCCAATCCGGGATCTTCATCTCAGGGGGCTGGTAAGCGTGCATCATACGTTCACGTGTCGCCGCAATCCTTTGATTGACCTGATTGTTCTTGCTCTCCAGCTTATTCGCCAGGTATCTGATCCACAGCCATAACGCTATGCCAAAACCACCTGCGGCACCGGGGTTAGGGAATGCGTCCGTCAACACACTCACAAAGCTTAATCTGGCGCCAGACATTAATGCCCATGTCACACCCGACTCATGCAACCGGAAGGGGATACGTCTTACGTAGTAACTGAAATACCCTATAAACGTATCCCAGCAAGTTTTTAACCCTCGAAGAAGCTCCCCTCGGTGCAGTCGATCAGCCTGTACATTGACGACCTGATCCATTCTTATTCCTGCTTGTGCTTTCACCATCTGATCTGCCAACAGAAGATTGGCATTCAGTGTGTATTCCTTATCCCCTCTCTTTTCCACAATATAGAAATACTTCTTCCTAACGCCGTTATTAGGCTCTCCAACTTCGTCACAGGGCTCTCGTTGCTCATAGGCCAAGTCTATTTCCTGCATTCTGATAGATTGCTCAGGTTGCAGTTTATTCTTGGCTTCAGCTGCATTTTCTCCAGAAACCATCATATAAGCTTCAGGCTTAAGCTCTCTAACCTCATCACTGACCCTGCCCAACATAATCCATTCATCAGAATCACAAGCCTGGAAGTATTGACCGACCACGTCGGCTGTGAATCGGGGCTTGTAAATAAATGACCATACCTTTCTAGCCAGTGAAGGAGCTTCCAGTTCACCCCGCTGTTCAATGGCTCTTGTAAATGCCTGCCCAAGCGCGTCCTCACTCATGCTGCCAAAGATATTTAATTCAGGCCCTAACAAGGCTTGCAGCTCTTCCTCAATAATGGCCTTTTCTTGTGTATACCGTTCTTGCGCCTGAATCACCGCTTCAGTGACCGGTTCCATGCTATCCGCCAAGCGATTTTCCTGCTGTTTCATGGCCGCCAAAGCTTTTTGATAGTTATTAGCAGCTTCCACTGAATCACCTGCGGTCAACTTCAGACAGTCTGCTTTTTCTGCCAGTCGATCCAGTTCACGCCTTTCCACAATCAAGGCATCTGTCACATGCACCTCTCCGGCCAAAAACAAGAGTCGATCCAACAGCTCGCGCTGGTGCTGTTTGAGTTCTTCTTCAATAGCCGCCAGCTCTTCCTTATGTGTTTGAATATGCGCTTCAAACTCCTCCAGCAACTCAGGCGCTTCCTCTTCAATGCGCATTAGAAGGTCATTCAGATGTTCTATAAGCGTATTGTAGTGGCTGATGTTACCTTCTTTATCCGCAATATGGGTTCGCAGCTGTTCCACCTTAGACTGGTTCCAGCGTTTGCGCACATAAAGCACCAGTGAATCAAGCGCAAACCAGAATACCAATGTGCCTAATGCGGCCAGCACATAAATGGGGGCGGCAATGAATGTACCCGTTAATAATATTCCGGCTAACGATGAAACGACCATATCGACGATATTTAACAGCAAGCCACGCTTGTTCCTGGCAAACCATTGCACGACTCGACGCATAAATCGATGGAAGCGTTGCCTGCGTGTCAATGTCTGGCGAGCGGCAACTTTATCAAGGTATGCCTGATATTTCGGATCCAGCTCTGCCCTTGTATCCACTGTTATCGGTGAAACCTCTTCATCCCCATGCCCCGTGGGACTGTCCTCCGGGGTAGAAGGCAATTGTAATGATCTTGCTGAATGGGCCTCGATGGCAGTCAACGGATCTTCAACGCCATACTCAGACAGAAACGCTTGCTTTAACGCACGCTTGAGGTGCATGCACTTCAGAGGTGTAAGCGATGCTTCATCTTGCGTGTCAATGTTGAACTGGTTCAATAAGTCCGCAATGAGTGCCTCTCTCTGCGCTTGATCTGATGACGGACTGACGGGTGATACGGGCGCAGACTGAGGCCCCTGACTGCAAGAAGGCATTGCAGGCTGGTTGCCCCCAAAACTATCTCGACGAGGTATTCCCCTGCGTGAAGTGTTATATTTTTCCTTAAGGTTATTCCATTCACCTCTCATATAACGCTTCAATAAATGATGGATAAATCCTTTTGGCAACGTCTTGTTTTCAAGCTGAAACTGATAAAAGATTTCATCAATCGTCGCTTCACTGTGCCAGTATTGAATAGCCTTTAATTGTTTGGCACTTACCAATCCTTGATCTTTTGATTCAAGGTAAAGTCTTCCTTGATGTTCTCTAAAACACCAAAAATTACTTTCAGAAGAAAGCACAAAGGCACAGGCTAACCTCAAGTCATTACTTGGCGAAACTTCTGTCAATCGTTGTCCCAAGGTGACTGGTGCCTGGCCCAGACTCTTCTTGGTAACAAAATGCCGATAAACTTCAGCTAATGAAACCAAATTCTGGGGATCATTCCTGGTGCTTTTAACCTGAAATCCCCACTTTCTCCCATTATCTGAATCTTTAACTTTAACCAGTACGTGATCGTCAGACATGTCATGGCAGAAGTCATCAAAGGCGACTTCCAACAGACTGCGAGCCGGAAGGGAATGATTAGGCATCGTCATCAAACCTCCTTATTTCTGCAGTACTCGCTAAAACACTCTCAGTACAAGACAGACAGTGTCATACCAGAGGAGATGGTATCGGGAACCAGATCCGGAAAAACCACTCCCTCTATAGTTTTTGAAACGCAAAGAGAGTGAAAAGTTCCCGATTAAACACTCAAAAACTCAAAAAAATACAATATCCTCATAATCAATATGTATTCATGACTCATTAAGGTTATAAGAATCCGTTATCTGTATCACTAACAGCCCTGTCCAACTTCCTGAATGCAATAGCTTCGGCAATATGTGATAGATCAATGGCATCCGTATCTGACAGATCAGCAATAGTCCTTGCCACCCTTATAATCCTGTGCACTGCCCTGGCAGATAGCCCAAAACGTTCCACAATCTTCATTAACCGCAGTTTTTCCACCTTCCCCAATCGTGCATGATGATCAAGCTCCTGGGGCATCAAATAGCTATTCAATTGACCTTGGCGGCACTGTTGACGATGCCGGGCGTTAAAAACCCGCTTTGAGACATGTTCTGATGTTTCTTCCCTGACTGACCTATCCAGCAATTCTGTGGCCTCTAACCGTGAGACCTCCAGATGCATATCAATCCGGTCCAGTAAGGGGCCCGACAGCTTTCGGCGATAGCGCTGAACCTGCTCAGGCCGGCAGACACAGGGATGGTTTTTGTCGCCAAGATAACCACAGGGGCAGGGATTCATCGCGGCCAATAACTGAAACCGGGCCGGAAACAGCGTTTGACGGGCTGATCGGGAAATACAGATTTCCCCGGACTCCAGGGGCTGGCGCAGCATTTCCAGCACCCGACGCTCAAATTCAGGCAGTTCGTCCAGAAAAAGCACGCCGTGATGTGCCAGCGTAATCTCTCCGGGCCTGGGACATGAACCACCACCCACCAGAGCCACCCCTGATGCCGAATGATGAGGAGCTCGGAACGGACGCTGGCGGGAATACGGCCGGGAGCCATAACCTGCCACGGAATATATGGCGCTGACTTCAATGGCTTCCTGTTCTGTCAGTGGCGGCAAAATACCGGGCATACAGCTGGCCATCAGGGTTTTCCCGGTTCCTGGAGGGCCAAACATCAGCAATCCATGCCCACCCGCCGCGGCGATTTCCAAAGCCCGGCGCGCCTGAGGTTGCCCGCGTAACTCGGCCAAATCTCGGCAATCCGGCAGCGGTTGCTCACCAGGCGGGCAAGCTTCGGCGGCCATGGGCAATCGCTGTGAATCCGTAAAATGCCCTGTCACCGCCAGCAGGGAATCGGCAACAAAGACCTCAGCCGCCTGATAAAGCACCACCTCATCCGCATTCGCCCTCGGGACAATCAATTTCCGGCCCGCTTTATGGCAGGCGATGACCGCAGGCAGAACGGCACTGACAAAACGTAACTCCCCGGATAGCGCCAGCTCCCCAAGACATTCAAACTGGTCAAGATGATTGGCTGGTATTTGACCGGAGGCCGCAAGGATGCCCAGTGCAATAGGCAGATCAAACCGACCGCCTTCCTTCGGTAAATCCGCCGGCGCCAGGTTGATCGTGATCCGACGGGCCGGAAATTCAAAGCCCGCGTTAATGATGGCGCTGCGTACCCTGTCCTTGCTCTCACGTACCGCCGTTTCGGGTAGACCAACAATATTGAGGCTGGGCAAACCATTGGATAAATGCACCTCCACCGTTACCGGGGGCGCATCAATACCGTGACGTCCACGGGTGTGAATGATCGCAAGCGACATCCGTTATCCTGTTTTTTCTGTTGGATTGGGTCTGGCAGGCCTTCACCCTGAAGACCAGAGAGGCTGGAAGTATTGAACAGGATCAGGGAATTGCAATGTCAAAGGCGGGAGTGAGGAGAAAAGCCCAGGCTTTTCTCCGGAATAGGACTCAGGAATCGGATTCTGCAGGAAGCGCGGGGACATCTTTGGCAGACGATACGGATTTCTCCAGTTCCACCACCCGGTCTTCCAGTGCCTCCAGCATCTGCCGTGTCCGCTGCAATACCGCTACCTGGGCGTCAAACTCATCGCGAGTCAGCAGTTCCATGCGGGAAAAAGCACTGTGAAGAATCGCCTTGATATTCTTTTCCAGGTCATCCCGGACCGGTCCTTTTTCTCCGGCCAGCAGGGTGTTCAGCTTACCGGCAATGGAAGTCACAAATGCGGCCTTGTCGATCATCTTGCAGATACACCCTCTATTTCACACGGGATAGCGTGGATTATGGGGATTGTCTTGACCCCGTGAACAGTAAAATTCCGAATAATCGCAAAAGAATATCCCCACATCCCAATGCGCTCAGGCAGCCATCTCACTCAGCCACCGCATCATTCTTAAGGAAAGGGAATGTATCGTCTGACGTATTCCTGCGCAAGCAGGGCTGGTGCATTTTCATTGCAGCACTTTATGTGCTCGGTGCAAGGCCAAGGCATATCAACCGATATTTTTTGAACATTCCGGTTCAAGACTGATCTTAGGCAATAACGACGCTCTTTTTATTGTGAAGAATGCCTATCGTACCTCCCATCGTCGGATCATTAACGTTGCAATAAGGTTCTTTGATGTACGCTTACCCATGCCTCACGGTCAACCTCGATAGCATTCGGAACAACATCCACGCGATGGTAGAGCTCTGCCATCGTCATGGCGTAGAGCCCGCCGGTGTCACTAAACTGGCCTGCGCCAATCCCGAGATAGCGCAGGCCATGGTTGAGGGGGGTATCACGCTGTTGGCGGATTCACGTCTCATCAACCTGCAACGTCTTGAAGGCTTACCGGTCAAAAAGATGCTTCTGCGACTCCCGGCATTGAGCGAGGTAGAGGCGGTAGTCCGGTTTGCCCAGGTTTCCCTGAACTCCGAAGAAAACACGCTAAGGGCTCTGTCCAAAGCCGCCTGTCAGCTCGGCATCACCCATGGCGTGATTGTGATGCATGATCTTGGCGATTTACGTGAAGGCTGCTTCTTTGAAGAAGAGACGCTGCATCTGGCCCGAACAGTGACGGAATTGCCCGGACTGCAACTCGAAGGGATTGGTGCCAACCTGGCCTGTTATGGCGGTGTAGAACCCACCACCGACAACCAGACAGAACTGACTGCGATTGCCAGCCGCATTGAGCAAGCACTGGATGTTCAGATCAATGTCAT
The DNA here is from genome assembly GCF_039540975.1 of Kistimonas scapharcae. Lineage (NCBI taxonomy): Bacteria > Pseudomonadati > Pseudomonadota > Gammaproteobacteria > Oceanospirillales > Endozoicomonadaceae > Kistimonas > Kistimonas scapharcae. Next base: position 18,529 of record NZ_BAABFL010000456.1, on the reverse strand, counting down.
CAGCGGTGCCAGCTCCGCCGGTCTGTTCCTGATGCTGCGGGGCGGCCTGCCAAAAGCGGTGAACCAGTTGCGGCTAGGCGCCTCCTTGCTGATGGGCATCGGCCTCAATGATGATCCGATACCCGGCACCTGTCAGTCGGCCTTTTCGCTGCAGTGTGAAATCATTGAGGTCAAACTGAAACCCTCGGTACCAGCCGAGTCTACCGCGCTGGATGCGTTCGGGAACAAGCCTGTTTTTGTAGACCGGGGCATTCGTCGACGGGCCATCTGCGCCATCGGCAAGCAGGATATTGATATCAACCAGATTACGCCCCATGATTCTGGCATCCTGGTGATTGGCGGCAGCAGTGACCACCTGATTCTTGATATCACCGATGCCAGCCAAACCTACAGTGTCGGCGATATTATCGAATTTGATATTTCCTACAGCGGCGTTCTGCAGTGCATGACATCGGAGTATGTGGCCAAACGCTGCATTTCAGCCGACAACCAAAGCTGATCATCAATCGTGCGGGCAACATACCCGCACGATTTTCTCCTGCGCCAATCCTCGAACACCGTCAATCACGCTCAAAATCGGACTTCTCCGGAAAACGTGCAACCAGAAACGCCTGCATCTGCTGCTGGTAAGGTGCATATTCCGCCTCGGGCATATCATCCGAAATATCGTTGATGCACAGACACAGGGCATCATGACGACCTTCCAACAGTGCGGCGTACTGTTCAGCTGCATCCGGTACACAGTTTTCCATGTAACAATTCCGGTTTTGCCGATACTGCGCCCGCCCGAGATGATGCAGCCATCGGAAGAACAGGTCATCAATGATGGGCGCATCCGCCCGACGGAAACGTCCCCGCATGGCATCATGGAATAGCGCTGGAAATTGCTTTTCCAACTGCACCATCCGGGAGCGCTGCATCGCCTTGGGGGCATGTTCCGGCATCGGGAAGGCATCTGTCACACCGAATTCCCTCTGCATGAAGGCACGGCTGAAAACAACGCCGTTCTGATCTGAATGGCTGTTTTCCGACAGCTGGTTTGCGTCGTCAAGACGCTTGTCATTGACATAAAAAAGACTGCTCTCCCCCTCATAAAAGTCCTGTTCCTGAACCGGGCGAAGAAAAAAGAAATCATCATTCAGATAAAGGTAACGTTCCCGAAGCCCATGAATGTGATGCAGTCGCGCAATGATGGCCGTTGATGAAAAGGTCGGCAGGTAATCCGAAGGAATGATTTCCCGATGATCGACCACCCGGATACGTGGGTGTTCCGTATTCAACCATGCCGGCGTCTGCCCCGCCGTTACGATATAAATCGTGCCCTCATATGGCCAGTAGGCAGCCACAGAGCGCAATGAGTAACGCAATTCTTCATTATCCTGCCAGCGGCAGTTACGGTTCCCGATGAAATAACCCGCCTCATGGGCATAGCGTTCTTTTTCAGCCTGCCAGGCCAGGTCTGCGCCATCGACCCACGTATACACCAGATCCATTGCCGTATTGGACTGCACCACCATAGTGACCTGCTCCTCCCCTTGCCATTTCAATGACACGTTCTTTGCACCAGAAAGGTGCACCATGATAGTGCACACCACACTAGTTTCGCCCCAGAGCCTGCATCTGACAGTGCACGATTGATGCACATGATGTGGAAAACACCCTGCCTGTCTATCACAAAACCCCGGAAAAACCGGCATTTCGTCACAGTATTCAATAACTGGCACGATGACTGCAATTAAGCCAGCAACCGCCCCGGACTGTGAGCCAACACGGGGCACACCAATTCACGACAGCGAGGAGCACCATGACAAGAACAAAAACTGCATTCTGTCGTCAACCCAGTCACCGGCATCCGGTTTCCACCGTCTGTCCGGCCATGATCCAGCGCGACAAGTACTTATAACCCCAAACCGAAAAGCGTAGACTTGTCCGGGTTCAGCCCCCCGGACACGCAAAGAATGAGAAGCTCAGGAGAAAATGCCATGAAACTGGTCTCAGCAGTCATCAAGCCCTTCAAGCTCGACGATGTACGTGAAGCTCTTTCCGAGATCGGCGTACAGGGTATCACCGTCACGGAAGTCAAAGGCTTCGGTCGCCAGAAGGGCCATACCGAACTCTACCGTGGTGCGGAATATGTCGTGGACTTCCTTCCCAAGGTCAAAATCGAAGTGGCCATCGGTGACGACATGCTTGATCAGGTTATCGAAGCCATCAGCAAGACCGCCAACACCGGCAAGATCGGCGACGGCAAGATCTTCGTCACCGCGCTGGAACAGGCGATCCGTATCCGTACCGGCGAGACCGGCACCGACGCTATCTAATTAACGCTAAACAGCATGCCGGCATCCCGGTGCCCGGCTCGCTAACGTAAACTGGGGGGTTTACTGTGGAAAACAATCTCTTTCACCTGCAATACGCCATAGACACGTTCTACTTCCTGGTCTGTGGCGCACTGGTCATGTGGATGGCCGCCGGTTTCTCCATGCTGGAAGCCGGTCTGGTCCGTTCCAAGAACACCACGGAAATTCTGACCAAGAACATCGCCCTGTTCGCCATTGCCTGCATCATGTACCTGATCTGCGGTTACCAGATCATGTACGGCGGCGGTTACCTGCTTGACGGCATTCTGGTCGGTGACGATCACGTGGCCAGCACGCTGAGCGATTTCGCCGGCCGTGAAGACGGCTTCGAAGGTGGTTCCATCTACTCCGGCGCGTCTGACTTCTTCTTCCAGGTCGTGTTCGTGGCAACAGCCATGTCCATCGTCTCCGGTGCTGTCGCCGAGCGGATGAAGCTGTGGAGCTTCCTGATCTTCGCCGTATTCCTGACAGGTTTCATCTACCCGATGGAAGGTGCCTGGACCTGGGGCGGCAGCGACGTCTTCGGTCTCTACAACCTGGGTGACCTCGGTTTCTCTGACTTCGCCGGTTCCGGTATCGTCCACATGGCTGGTGCAGCTGCAGCCCTTGCTGGTGTTCTCCTGCTGGGTGCCCGTAAAGGCAAGTACGGTGCGAATGGTGAGATCAACGCCATCCCCGGTGCCAACCTGCCGCTGGCAACCCTCGGTACCTTCATCCTGTGGATGGGCTGGTTCGGCTTCAACGGTGGTTCTGTCCTGAAGCTGGGTGATATCGCCAACGCCAACGCGGTTGCCATGGTCTTCGTTAACACTAATGCTGCTGCCGCTGGCGGTGTTGTCTCTGCGCTGATCACTGCTCGCCTGCTGTTCGGCAAGGCTGACCTGACCATGTCCCTGAACGGTGCGCTGGCCGGTCTGGTGGCGATCACTGCCGAGCCTTCTACCCCGACCCCGGTTCAGGCCAGCCTGATCGGTGCCATCGGTGGTGTGCTGGTTGTCCTCTCCATCCTGGCGCTGGATAAGCTGAAGATCGATGATCCGGTCGGTGCCATCTCTGTCCACGGTACGGTTGGTCTGTTCGGCCTGCTGGTTGTACCTGCCACCAACAGCGGCGCTACCCTGCTCGGTCAGCTGGCCGGTGCCGCCACCATCTTCGGTTGGGTGTTCGTTACCAGCCTGATCGTCTGGGGCGTGCTGAAGGTTGTCACCGGCATCCGCGTCAGCGAAGAGGAAGAGTACGAAGGTGTGGATCTGGCGGAGTGTGGTATGGAAGCCTACCCGGAATTCACTTCCAAGTAAGACTGCAATACTCAATAAAAAAGAGCGCCTGGTGCGCTTGTCGGATGAAGCATAAGTTAACAATATGAGGCATAAGCTGACAATACTTGAAGCATAAACAGACAATAATCTGAAGCATAACTTGACAACACGCACCTCTGGTCTAATTTTCCAACCGTTAGCCAGAGGTGTAGTTGTATGAAACGGCGAAAAATTGGTAAGTCCCGCAGCAAAAGGATCTATGGTTTTAATAGCACCAAGTCCGAACAGCATTTCCGAGTAGAATCATCGCTTGAGTTCGATGCCTGTTACCACCTTGAATTTCACGCCAACATCTCTTTATTTCAAGCCCAACCATTAGGGTATGAGTATAAGTCTTTCGGTAAGACGGCTAAATATACGCCGGATTTCAAGGCAATCGATAGTCATTCTGGTCAGGAGAGCAGACTTGAAGTCAAATCTGACAAAGAAGCTGAAAGTCGTAAATTTCAGGAAATCTTTGAACACAAAAAAGCCGCAGCTGAAGAGCTGAATACCCCCTTGGATCTTCTCACCGAATCAGAGATCAGGAAAGAACCTTTATTAGGCAATCTCAAAATACTGTACAAATATCGAACAAAATCACCTATGGATCATCGACATTTTGACATAATTGATCTCATCGGCGCACAAGGCCCTATACAAATTAAGGTTTTACCTCAAATGATCGGCCTTGAGAAAAAGCACTGTTATCCTCTTATTTATGATCTACTGGCAAGAGGGGTTCTGATCCCGACATCACCATTAGAAGAAACAGCCTTAAATAGCCTCTCATTTGTGAGGGTACAATCATGAGTCGGCTGATTGAGGGTACAAAAGTAAGATATCAGGCACTCGACGGCGCTCAACATGAATATGTTATATCCAAGAAAGATGATAGTGGTGACTTGATCCTTGAAAGCCTTCTGGTTGAAGGAAGATCTACCAGGTTTTCACTGCAGGATCTTCAAACAGCATTAACAAAAGGTAGGCTGGAATTTATCAGCTCATCAGGTGATGAAGAGAAGAAACTGGCTAATGACCTGATGATATTTTCTGAGGACGAACGTAAGGAAACGCTGAGAAAATTTCGTTATATCACTGGATTAATTGATCGGGGAATTCCACATTGGAGCCCTCGCCACATTGAAGATTTATTGCCTGTAATAGCTACTGAGTTGGGAGATATGAAACCTCCGAGCTGGAGAACCATTTGTCGTTGGCATAATGACTACGTAAAAGCCGGTTACTCTATTAGAGGGCTGTACTCAAGCACGTTCAAAAAAGGGAATCGCAAATGTCGCCTTAAAGAAGAGGTTGAACAGTGTATAAAAATAGCACTTGATTACTATACCAGTGAGTTGCGACCTTCTAAAAAAGATGCTTATGACAGGCTGGAAAACGAACTTGAAACCATTAATGGTTTGAGACGAAATAATAAATTAGAAACATTGCCTGTACCCAGTTACCGAACGTTCTTAACTCGTATAGATAGACTAACACCTTACGATAAAACAATGGGTAGGCACGGTAAGCATAAGGCAAACATTAAATTTAAGGCTATTGCTGAAGGGATAAAAACTTCACGGGTCATGGAACGCGTCTGTGTAGACCATACGAAACTGGATCTTTTTGTGGTTGATTCCGAAACCCTTATGCCCCTTGGACGGCCTTGGTTGACTCTGGCTTTAGATGAGTACTCACGTTCGATTGTGGGTTTTCATATATCGTTCAGAGATCCGGATTTTATCGTACTCATTAAGTTACTAAGGAACATTATCCAGGAAAAAAATTCCATCAATGAAAAATACCCGTTTATAGAAAATAACTGGCCCTGTTATGGTGTGCCAGAGCTGTTCATTTTTGATAACGGTAAAGAATTCTGGAGTAGTGATCTGGAAGTAGCACTGGCTGAATTAAATATTCAACATGTCTTTAACCCTGTCCAACACCCGTGGTTTAAAGGCAGAATCGAGAGGAAATTCGGCACTATCAATACTGAACTTTTATCACAGATGCAAGGTAAAACATTCTCTTCACTGGCTGAGCGAAATGACTACGCCCCTAAAAAGCATGCAGTAATCCGGTTTAATACCTTTATTGAGATATTTCATAAATGGGTGATTGATGAATACCAGATATCTCCTACAACTGAAAAGGGTATCATCCCTAATGTGCATTGGAACGCATCCGTCGATGAATTTCCCCCCAGGCTTGAAGAGCCTGACAGGCTGAATATTGTTTTAGGAAGAACCAAAGAAAGCAAACTGAGACGAGGCGGTATTTATTATAAAAAACTGCGTTATGATTCTGAAGAGTTAGCCAGTTACAGGGCTAAAGTGGGTGATACTCAAGCATGCTATAAGGTTGACCCTGACAATTTGAGTTCAATCTATGTATTTAACCAAATTGAACGCCAATACATTAAAGTCCCGGCTGTTGATCAGACTTACACACATGGACTGAATGAACTTCAGCACGATATTCACCGAAGAAACGCAAAAGACATAACCGAGGGCAACTATAACCATCAGGATATTGTAAGAGCACGCCTGGAAACTCAGCGAAGACTTCAGGAAGAATTTAGTGCCTGGACGGATAATCCGAAAAAAACGGCAATTAGTGCCAGCTCCGCAGCCGCAAAATATTGTGATGTTGGTCAGGATGCCAACTCCAGTTTGGCGGAAGGTCTATCCCAAACCTATCTGCCTACTGAACAGCCCGATTCTCCAGCTGTCAAAACTACTGAACTTGCCTTAGAGGATGATGAACTCGATACATCTGGATGGAGGAGTAATGTTCCCAATGCATAATATGGCATTCAGGCACGATTCAATCACGGAAGAACAACAGGCAAAAATCCGGCAGGTAAGAGAGTGTTATATTAGTTCGCCTAATCTTGATCGGATTCTTGCAGATATTCATCGCTGCCGTGTAATTTCTCAATGCGGTGGAAAACCTGAATGTATGCTGGTTCTGGGGGAGCCTGGTGCTGGCAAGACCACTTTACGGGAGCAGTACCTGCGACTAAACCCCAGACAAGAGCAGGCCGAACGAACGTTAATCTCCGTTTTTTCCACTGAATTCCCGGATAAAACCGTTCCTCGTCAGGCCGCGATCTGTTTTCTGGAAGACCTTGGGCATGACCTTTCACCTAAAGGTATTTCAGCTCCCCAGCTGACCAAGATGCTGGCCAGATTAATGCAGGAATGCGGTGTAGAGATCAGTCTCTTGGACGAATTTCAGCATCTGATTGAAACAAAATCCTACGAGGTGCTAGAAGACGCGGCCAAGTGGCTCAAAGTAGTAATCAATACCGCCGGTATTCCGGTGGTTTTGTTTGGTATGCCCTATAGCCGTATCATTCTGGAGCATGACGATCAGTTGGCTGGACGTTTTATGATTCAGCGCACGATTGAACCCTTCCGGATAATCAGCAAAGAAGACCGCCAAAACTTCAGAACCTTTCTAAAGGTATTCGATGAAAGCCTGCCGTTCACCAAAACGCCGGAACTGCACGGGCTTGAGATGTATCCCCGGCTATTTGCCTTTTCAAAGGGAAACATGCGGAGACTGAGAAACCTGATTAACTTTTCCGCTGAAGAAGCGATTTTGAACCAGGATGGCGAACTGACTGTTGAGCATTTCTCCGCAGGCTATCGTTTTTACATGCAGAATATAGGAAAAAAAGACCAGATTGACTCTAACGAAAAGCTTCAGGATCAACCCAACCCATTTGATGTACCAATTAACGAGCTAGAGTTCCGGCAAATGGAATTAGCATCCTGTTGGAATATGACTGCCGAGAAGGGTAAATCACGTATCACGCCTGCCAAATACACTCGCCTCATACCCTTGAGGCAAATATTGAAGAGGAGATAACCACCTCTCTTGCTGCTCAAGTTTGGCTCACCTGATTGCTTTTTGATGTTAGCAAAAACCTTCAGATCACTTGGGCATAGAGGCTCAGCCTTTTACACCGTAAAATGATGCCAAACAGATTCGGGCTTACCCTAAAACGGCCTGACCACAGACATTGAGTGCGGTAATTATGTCCCAACTTCAAAACATCGAAGCCATAGAAAAGCGACTATGGGAAGCTGCTGACACCCTGCGTAGCAGCTCGGAGCTGGCCAGCAACGAGTATTTTATGCCCGTAATGGGGCTGGTGTTTTTACGCCATGCTTATAGTCGTTACCTGACAGCCAAGGAAGAGATTACCGCTAACCTGCCCAGCCGTGGCGGTAAGACCCGCGCGTTGACCAAAGAGGATTTTTCCCAGAAGGGTGCCATCTTCCTGAAGCCGGAGGCCCAGTTTGATTACCTGATCTCCCTTAGTGATGCCGATGACAGGGCTGAAGCTGTTATCGAAGCGATGGAGAGCATTGAGGAGAATTACAGTACTCTCAAAGATCAGCTACCCAAGCTGGAGTACCGTAGCCTTCCTAATGATGTTCTGGGTACGCTACTACGAAAGCTTAACCCTGAAGAGCTGAAGAGTGCCAGCGGTGATATCTTCGGACGTATCTATGAATATTTCCTGACCGCATTTGCCGATCAAGGTGCACACGACAGCGGTGAGTTCTTTACTCCTGTTTCACTGGTTCAGTTGATCGTGAACATACTGGAACCTGACCATGGCAAGGTATTTGACCCAGCCTGCGGCTCCGGTGGCATGTTTGTGCAGAGCGCACATTTTATGGAGCGCAACAAGCACAATCCCAACGAACTAACTTTCTATGGTCATGAGAAGAACCGGGTCACAACCCGTCTGGCCAAAATGAACCTGGCGGTGCATGGCCTTGAAGGTAATGTGCAAGGCGGTGATGGTGCAATTACCTACTACAAGGATCCCCACGAAGGTCTGTGGGGCTCGGTGGATTACGTGATGGCCAATCCTCCCTTCAACGTGGATGAAGTGGATGAGAGCAAAATCAAACACGATCGTCGACTACCCTTTGGTCTGCCGGGGGTCAATAAAAACAAAAAGATCAGCAATGCTAACTATCTGTGGATTCAGTACTTTTACAGCTACCTGAACGAAAAGGGCAAAGCGGGCTTTGTTATGTCTTCCCAAGCGTCCAGTGCCGGGCGGGACGAAGCCACAGTGCGTGAGGCTCTGGTGAAAACCGGTCATGTGGAAGCAATGATTGATGTGCGGGGCAACTTCTTCTACACCCGTCCTGTTCCCTGTCAGCTCTGGTTCTTGAATAAAGCCAAGCCGGAAGGGATGGAAGACAAGGTGCTGATGGTCGATGCCCGTAATGTTTACCGACAGGTGACCCGCACAATATACGACTTTAGCCCGGAACAGCAAAAAAACCTGACCGCTATCTTTTGGCTCTACCATGGCGAGACGGAGCGTTTTGTCGGTCTACTGAAAGAGTATGTCGACCAATCTCTCGCCGAAGCGGGTGAAGAGAAAACCTTTGCCACCCTGCCGGCTTTCCTGAATGATCTGAAAGCCCTGCATAATGCGATAAGCCCGTTCCTGGACACCCTTAATGAGCAGGATCCACAGGCTGAGCTCTACGAAGAGTTTATAAACGAAGAGAAGCAGCTTTATACCGACTGGGATAACTTCGAAAAGCTCACCACAACCCTGTCCAAAAAGTGGGCTGAAGGTAACTACACCACCGCCCAGAGAATTGCCCAATTCTGTGAAGGGGATGAGTCCCTCCAGACCCTGACCGAGCGTAGCCGTGATCTGCTCAAGATGGTGGATATGGTCTACAAGCTGGCCACCCGCCTGATTGAAATGTGCGAGAAAGAGCTGGGTGCGAGAAAGCATGAGTTGTGGGATACCAGCCTGATTAGTGGCACCCGTAAAACCAGCCTGAAAAAAACAGCGGATAACTCCCGCAAACAGGCGGTCGAGCAGCTCAAGCTAATCCGCTACTTCTATAAAGAGGCACACTGGCTGCTGGCACGGTTCCCGGAAGGCAAGCTGCGGGATGTGGAAGGTCTGGTCAAGCTGGTTGATATTGCTGAGATCGAGGCTGCCGACTGGAGCCTGACACCGGGCCGTTATGTGGGCGTGGCGCCTGAAGAGGTGGATGAGGATTTTGATTTTGAGGAAGCCCTCAAGAATATCCATGTTGAACTGAACGGCTTGAATCAGGAAGCAGCTGAATTGGCGGTTCGGATTGCTCGCAACTTTGAGGAGTTGGGGGTATGAGTTGGGATAAGGTAACTTTTGAAACACTGTACGCCATTCCCTCAAAGAACGGCTTGACTCGTCCTGCAAGGGTACGGGGAAGCGGTTACAAAATGATTAACATGGGAGAACTCTTTGCCAACGATAAGATTGGTGACATCAACATGGAACTGGTTCCAATGAATGATAAGGAACTTCAGTCCATGTTAGTTGAAGAAGGAGATTTGCTTTTTGCGAGACAATCACTTGTGTTATCTGGTGCAGGGAAATGCTCACTTGTAAAAAGTGCCAAGGAACCAACGACATTTGAGTCACATATCATACGAGTGCGCCTACGCAAAGACTTTGCCGACCCGAGCTTTTATTATTACTACTTTAAGTCCCCTTACTCTGGTATCAAAAGCATAGTCACACAAGGTGTGCAGGCAGGTATCCGTGGAAATGACCTAAAAAATCTCCCAATCCATGTTCCACCGCTAAGTCAGCAAAAGGCGATTGCTGCCCTGTTGACTAACTACGACGACCTCATAGAAAACAACCGCCGCCGCATCCAGCTCTTGGAAGAATCCGCCCGGGTTCTTTACCTAGAGTGGTTTGTCCATCTGCGCTTTCCTGGCCATGAGCATGTGGAGAAGGTTGAAGGGGTGCCGGAGGGATGGAAACCGACATTTCTTCCTGACGTGGTTGATGTTAATCCTAAGGAGAGCATACCCAAGGATCATGAAGCCTGGTATGTCCCCATGGCTTCCCTGTCTGAGACAAGCATGACCGCTGATCCAAAATACTTTGAACGAAGAACCAAGCATACTACGGTCAAATTCCGCCGAAATGACACTCTTCTGGCGAGGATCACGCCATGTCTGGAAAATGGTAAAACAGGGTTCGCATATTTCCTTAAAGAAGATGAGGTAGCCTGTGGCTCTACTGAGTTCATAGTATTACGTGGGAATAAAGTCAGTGCCGAATTTACCTACTTTCTTGCCCGATCGTATCCATTAAGGGAAACCGCCATTAACAGCATGACTGGCTCTTCTGGTCGTCAACGGGTACAGGTTTCATGCCTTAACGAGTATCGGGTTCCATTGCCACCATCTCATCTTTTGAATGAATTTGATAAGGTGGTTCGGGATAATTTCGTACAAATTCGCTTGCTTATGGAACAAAACACAAGGCTCGAACAAGCCCGTGACCTCCTCCTCCCCCGCCTGATGAATGGAGAGATAGCCGTCTGAAAAATTTGATGTAAGTCGATTCCCGTGCCAGCGGCAATGGGTGCATAATTGCGGGTCCTTACTTGGATTAGCCAGTTTCTCTTCCCCAATCAAGGAGACGCAATGGATCGACAGAAGGCACGGGAGCTGCTCAAAACCGCTCTTGATAACCCTCACGCTGATTTCCGGGATGGCCAGTGGGAGGCCATTGATGCTTTGGTCAACCGCCAGCAGAAGCTGTTGGTCGTGCAAAGAACGGGATGGGGCAAGAGCTCAGTTTACTTTATCAGTACCCGTATATTTCGGGATCGAGGTAAGGGTGTCACCATTATTATATCCCCACTACTGGCCCTGATGCGGAATCAGGTGGAATCAGCACGACGCCTGGGGCTTGAAGCTGTTACCCTGAATTCCACCAACCAGAATCAGTGGGACAATATCGAGCGCCGAATTCTGAATAATGAGATTGACTGCCTGCTGATCTCGCCGGAACGGCTCGCTAATGAAGATTTTGTCACCAACCTCCTGAACCCTATATCCAACAACATTGGCCTGATGGTGGTTGATGAAGCCCATTGCATCTCCGATTGGGGCCATGATTTCCGCCCTGACTATCGCCGGATTATCAATATTCTCCGTCGCATGCCTGCCAATACAGCAGTTCTGGGCACTACTGCCACAGCCAACAATCGGGTTATTCAGGATGTTCAGTCCCAGCTTGGTAATATTTTTGTTCAGCGTGGCCCGCTGATCCGTGAAGGCCTCAGCCTGCAAACCCTCGAACTTCCCGATCAGGCCGCACGGCTAGCATGGCTGGCTCAGACCATCCCAACCCTCAGTCACACCGGCATTGTCTATGTGTTGACTAAGCGTGATGCTGAACAGGTGACTTCCTGGTTGGTCAAAAATGATATCAACGCCAAAGCCTACTACAGCGATGCCAAAGACGAGACTTTCCCGGACTCCAATACTTACCGGGAACACCTTGAAGATCTGTTGCTGAACAACAGACTCAAGGTACTAGTAGCAACAACAGCGCTGGGGATGGGATATGACAAACCGGACCTTGGCTTTGTTATCCATTACCAGGCCCCTGGCTCCATAGTTGCTTATTACCAGCAGGTGGGGCGTGCAGGCCGTGGTATTACAGATTCTATAGGCGTATTGCTCAGTGGCCGGGAAGACCGGGATATCCATGAGTTTTTCCGTGAATCCGCCTTCCCATCGGAAACGGATGTGATGAAGGTTCTCAGAGCTTTAGAAAACAGTGACGGGCTCAACACAAGGCAGCTTGAAGAGTGCGCCAACATCCGCTTTGGGCAGATTGAAAAAGTACTGAAAATGCTGAGCGTTGAGAACCCTGCTCCCATTATCAAAATGGGCAGTCAGTGGCGACGCACTGCTGTTCCTTTCCAAATGGATCACGAACGTATTAATCATCTGATCCACCAGAGAGAGCAAGAGTGGCAGCAGGTTCAGGATTATCTCAATACTACCGGCTGCCAGATGACTTTCCTCAGAAATGCTCTGGATGACGAGGAAACCAGACCTTGCGGCCTCTGTGAAAACTGCCTCAACTCCCCGACGATTAGTATCGCCATCAATAGTGGACTGGCCCATCAGGCAGCTACGTTCCTAAAGCAGGCTGAAGCGTCTATCAAGCCAAAGATACAGCTTCCTGCAAATGCCTTTGTTCAGTATGGTTTAAGGGGCAACCTACCTAAGCATTTACAGGCCCAGGAAGGCAGGGTTCTGTCCCGGTGGGGAGATGCGGGCTGGGGACACATGGTTGCTGATGATAAGCACAGAGGCCACTTCCGGGATGATCTGGTGACGGCTATGGCAGAGATGATCTCCCAACGCTGGTCAATGGAAGAGCATCCACAGTGCGTTTGCTGCGTTCCCTCCCGCAATAACCCGAAACTGGTTTCCAACTTTGCCCAACGTCTGGCTGCCGCTCTTGGGTTACCTTTCCATGATGTCATTGTGAAGGCCAGAGATAACGAACCTCAGAAGTTGCAGCAGAACCGCTTCCACCAGTGCCGAAATCTGGATGGGGCTTTCTCAATTCCATACAATCTGCACAACGTTGGCCATGTTCTGCTCGTGGATGATGTTGTCGATTCCGGCTGGACATTCACCGTCATAGCAGCCCTGCTACAACAGGCTGGCAGTGGTAAGGTATATCCCGTTGCCCTGGCTTCTACCTCAACTGGTGATTAATGAGTTTTTCTGAAGATACCCAAGCGATTCTGCTGCTGAATACCCGCTTTACCAAACCAGCAAGTGGAGATGCATCACCTCTGACCGTAGCAGAGTGGAAGCGCTTTGCCATCTGGATGAAAGACAAAGGGCTCTCGCCTAGTAAGCTTTTACGAGGCGAGCTCAGTGAACTCCTTAATGGCTGGCAGGATAAAAAAGTCACAGTCGAGCGCATTCAGGAGCTACTCGATCGTGGTAACGCCATGGCGCTGGCGCTGGAAAAATGGGAGAGGGCCGGTATTTGGCTTATCACCCGCACCTCCGCCGACAAGGACTATTACCCCGCTGAACTCAAACGCCATCTTGGCGTTGACTCTCCTGCTCTGTTTTTTGGCGTCGGTAATAAAGATTTGCTGAACCAACCGGGTATTGCTGTTGTTGGTTCACGCAGTGCCACCCATGATGATCTGCAATTTTCTGCTGCCTTTGGTGCTAAATGCGCCGCTGAGGGCTTCTCTGTTATTTCCGGCGGAGCAAAAGGTGTTGATGAAGCCGCCATGCTTGGCGCTTTGGAGGCTGAAGGTACATCTGTAGGTGTTTTAGCTAACGGGCTGCTTCAGGCTGCCACATCCGCAAAGTGGCGTCAGCACCTGATGAATAACAATCTGGCCCTGATTACGCCTTTCTCCCCGGAGGCAAGTTTCTCCAAGTACGATCTTATGGCTCGTAATAAGTATGTTTACTCCATGTCGAAGGCTTCCATAGTCGTACATTCTGGTCAAAAAGGTGGAACTTGGAGCGGCGCGGAAGAGAACCTAAAAAAAGGCTGGGTTCCTCTCTGGGTGAAACCTACCAGCGACCCAAAGGCAGGCAATACTCAGATTGTTGCACAGGGCGGAAAATGGTGCGATGGCATTGTCGAGAAGATCTCCATCGCCAGTTTGGCTGAAGGAGCAGCCAACACTGCACCTGAAACGGGAACTCTTGACTTCATTGATGACAATAACCCAGAGTTGTTTGAGGACAGTGCCAACACTTCGGTTTCCCAGCCTGACACCCTCTCTGATGTTGCTCCTAGCGTTCCACAGACTTCTGTAGAGGCTGTTACTGAATCCCCCACAGTCGAGTCTATACCCACTGAGGAACCAGCTGTACCTGAGCTTTCTAAAACAGCTGAGAGCCCAACGCTCACGTCATACTACCAATGCTTTTTGAAAGATATGGCACATATCAGCCGAGTGATTCCTCAATCTGAAAAAAGCATCGCAGACACACTGGGTTTGCATAAAAGTCAGGTCAAAGAGTGGATTACCAAGGCGCTTACAGAGAATCTTATTGTAAAAACGACCAGACCCACTCGCTACCAGTGGGTAGGTGATAATAAGGAATAAAAATACAGGTTATTTACATGGATAAAAACTCCGAGGACATACTGGTCCAGAAAACCACCGCAGATTACCTGTCCAATGAGTTGCAGTGGGATGAATCCATTTATGCCATGAACGAGAGACTTGGCCCGGAGGGTACTCTTGGGCGCAACTCTGAGCGGGATATGGTTCTGACCCGTTACCTCGGAGAAAAATTGATGGAGCTTAACCCCGGCTTGCCGGAAAAAGCCTATCAAGACGCTTTGAAGATTATTGCCGCTGAAAGCAGTTCAGCCAATATGCAGGCTGCCAATCGTGAGAAGGCAAAACTCCACAAGGATGGCGTGGAAGTGACTTTTCAGGATGATAAAGGTAAACGCATCACGAAACGCCTGATGCTCTTTGATTTTGCTAACCCGGAGAACAACCACTTTCTGGTAGTACGTGAGTTATGGGTACAGGGGGAAGTCTATAGGCGCAGACCGGATATCGTTGGTTTTGTAAACGGTATTCCCTTGGTCCACATAGAGCTGAAAAATGTCGATAAGGACGTTCAGGAAGCCTACGAAAAAAATCTCTTGGATTACAAAGATACTATCCCAAACCTGTTCCACCATAATGGTGTTGTGATTTTGGGGAACGGGCTGGAAGCCAAAATTGGCTCTATCTCCAGCAAGTATGAGCACTTCAATCACTGGAAGCGTCTACATGAAGATGAAGCCGGTATTGTTGATATGGAAACATTGCTCAAAGGCACATGCGGCAAAACCGAGCTACTGGATATTGTCGAAAACTTTATCGTTTTCGATGAAAGTAGCGGAGACCTTGTCAAGATAGTGGCCAGGAACCATCAGTTTCTTGGGGTCAATGAGGCTATACGGGCAGTGCCAGAGCGCAAAGAGCGTGAGGGCAAGCTAGGGGTATTCTGGCATACACAGGGCTCAGGTAAGTCATACTCACTACTGTTTTATGCCCGCAAGATCCACCGAAAGCAGGGCGGTAATTTTACATTCCTGATCCTGACAGACCGGGAAGATCTTGACGACCAGATATACGACACCTTTGTGGGTTGCGGCTTGGCTAACGATGAAAAGGATCCTTGCAGAGCCAAGAGCGGAGTACACTTAAAGACCCTGCTTGGGGAACAAAAACCCTATATATTCACCACAATCCAGAAATTTAATCAGAAGGTAGATCCTGACAACCCTTACTCCCAGCGTGACGACATTATTGTGATCTCTGATGAGGCGCATCGTTCACAGTATGGAGACTTCGCAACCAATATGAGAACAGCCCTCCCTAATGCCAACTTTATCGGCTTTACAGGCACACCGCTGTTCTCGGAGAAAGAAATTACCCAGCGAGTATTTGGTGGATATATCTCGACTTATGACTTCAAGCGCGCCGTTGATGATGGGGCGACAGTGCCTTTCTTCTACGATGCCCGTGGTGATGAACTGGTGTTCAAGGATGATGACGGCAAGAAGCACTCTGTTTCTGCACCCAAGGGCATGAATAAGAAGATCGCCGATAAGCTTGCGGAGCTGGAAATTGATGATATCAACGTCGAGCAACGGCTGGAAAAGGCTTTAAAGCGTGATTATCACATTATCACCGCCAGCAACCGGCTTAAGCAGATCGCCAAGGATTTTGTGAAGCATTACGCTAATGGCTGGGAAACCGGCAAGGCTATGATTGTCTGCCTCGACAAAATCACCTGTGCCCGTATGTATGATCTGATCCAGAAGTACTGGCAGGAGCATATTACCTTTCTGGAATCCGATCTGGTGAATGCGCTGGATGAGCAGGATAAGATCTGGCGACAGCAACAGATTAACTGGATGAAAGAGACACTGATGGCCTTGGTCATCAGTGAGGAGCAGGGCGAAGTCGCCAAGTTCAGGGAGTGGGGTTTTGATATTATTCCCCACCGCAAGCTGATGAAAACGGGCTTCTCACTCACAGAGGGTAAACGACTAAAAATCGAGGATGCATTCAAAAAGAAAGACCATCCGTTCAGAGTCTCGATTGTTTGCGCTATGTGGCTGACTGGGTTTGATGTTCCTACCCTTTCAACCCTCTATCTGGATAAACCCCTGCAGGCACATACCCTGATGCAGGCCATTGCTCGAGCGAACCGTGTTGCAGAAGGTAAAAACAATGGCTTGATCGTTGACTACTGCGGCATTCTGAAAAGCCTCAGAAAAGCTCTGAGCACGTTCGCTGGCAGAGGTGATAAAGGAAGAGGCAATGATAGTGAAGGAGGTGAGCAAGACCCGGCACCACCAAAAGAATGCCTTCTTGATGAGTTGAAAGAAGCCCTTACCATGACCTGTGATTTTCTGGGAAAGCAGGGCTTTATTCTCAACAAACTTTTGGAGGCCGATGGCTTTGAGCGTATCGCAATAATTGCTGAAGCCAAGGAAGCAGTTAATGAAAATGATGAGACACGTAAGCGTTTCAGCATTCTGGCGAGGATAGTTTTGAAGAAGTTCCGAGCCTGTCTCAACATTCCTAAAGCTCTGGATTATCGGGATGAACGGGATGCCATCAACATCATCTACAAGAGTCTTCAAAATGATCAGGAGAAGGTGGATATTGGTCATATCATGCGCCAGCTACACGCAATTGTGGATGATGCTATTGATACCACCGATGTTAGTGATTCTGGCGCAAGAAATGACAAGCCTTTTGATATCAGCAAAATTGACTTTGAACGTTTGCGTAAGGAATTCGAGGCCTCAAATATTCAGCGTACTACAGTACAAAATTTGAAAGTGGCCGTAGAAGATCGTTTAAAAAAGCTACTGTTTAAGAACCCATTACGAACGGATTTTCAGGAACACTACGAGAAACTGGTGAGGGAGTATAACCAAGAAAAAAACCGTGTCGTAATTGAGAAAACCTTTGAGGAGTTACTGAACCTGGTCAAAAGGATCGGCGACGAGGAGGCTCGCGCACTCAGGGAAGGGTTAGATGAGGAGACTCTGGCCCTGTTCGATATTCTCAAGAAGCCAGAACTGAGCAACAGGGAGATCAAGAAGATCAAACAAGTTGCAGCCGAGCTATTGAATAGTCTGAAGGCGGAGCAACTCAAAGTCGCTAACTGGCGGGACAAGGAAGGCACCCGTGATGCCGTTCGCCAGAGAATTTATGACTTCCTTTACGATGACAAAACCGGTTTGCCGGTTGATAACTATGAAGAAGATGATATAGACATGCTGACTGGCGTTGTTTATCAGCATGTATACCGAGCTTACCCTCGGTTGCCATCACCTGTTTATGCTACTGTGCAGTAACAACTATAGTCACTAAGCAGTAGATTACAGCACAGCTGTTCATTTTGTCTTACCCTGTATTTTTCTGGCATGAGGGGTAAGGCAAAAGGTGTATGATCTGATGCAAACAGCAGCAAAATACGTCCGTGACACTGGTATATAGTGGTCAGCTTCGAAAGCGGATGAAGATGTCAGTATTCCCAGTCAAAAAAGTCTCTCAGATTAATGCCCAAAGCTCTGGCCAGCTTGTCCATACTTTCCAAGGTAATATTCTTTTCTCCCCGCTCAATGTCCCCAATATAAGTGCGGTTTAAACCTGCCAGATGAGCCAGCCCCTCTTGGGTCAGGCATTGCTCCTGCCGCAGTTCTCGCAGACGACTTCCAAACGCTTTCTGGACTTTTGCCAAGTTCAATACCCTTCCAAGAAACAAAAAGATACTGATTTGGGTTGCACACTTGACTCTACCGTCTATAGTAGGAGTTTTGTAACTTATCTTAAGGATGTATTTTGATTACAAGTTACAAATATGGCTGCTATTCTCCGACCGAAAAACGTTATAGCAACGCAACCTGAAAGATGCATATTCTGGTTTACTTGAACACCGATTCTGGTCTACTTGAACACCCCCGTCACCTTACGTATTGGCGAGCCTGATTTT
>NZ_BAABFL010000455.1:0-36502 GCF_039540975.1 Kistimonas scapharcae | reverse complement strand
GGGTCATTGATTACTCACTGACCACCCCCTGTTTAAGTTGGAAATTTCAGAAGAGGCGACAACTATGCTGGCACAGGGGGGCGGTCGTATTCAAAGACGGCTATGGTCGTTAGAATGACGCCACAAGCCGCGACTCCCAGACTACCCATGAATATCTCCCAGGCTGCACAGAAAACCGGGCTGACCAGTAAGACGATCCGCTATTACGAATCCATAGGGTTGATTCAGCCGGCCGGTCGGCAAGCGAATGGTTATCGGAATTATGGCGAACAGCATCTGCGGGAATTGCGGTTTGTTGCCCATTCCCGGGATATGGGGTTTACCCTTGAGGAGTGTCGTGAACTGCTTGGCCTTTATCGCGATACGTCCCGACGGAGTGCCGATGTCAAAGCCCTGACCCGGGAAAAGATCAATGACATCAATCATAAAATCCGGGCGCTGGAAACCATGCGCGACAGCCTGATGGCACTGTCAGCGTGCTGCCACGGGGATGAACGGCCGGATTGTCCCATTCTGGATAACCTGGCCAGCCCCGACCAATAATCACAAACCTTTTGCCCTTTTACATGACAGAACAGGAGTATCCGCCATGCGCTGGCTCGGTATTTTGATGGTGTTGGCCGTACTGACCGGTTGTGCCGGTAACGGAATCAGCGGGGCATCGGTGCCCGCCACCCATGTGTATGCTGCCGCTTTGCCCAGCGCCTCGGGTTCCGGCCGATTTGTCGAGCTGATGCTGTTCCCGGACAGTGATGCCCTGTTCGTGGAAGCTTACCTTGATCACCCCAAGGACAAGGCCGTGCGGGCCGGTCACTGGGTACGGTCCGGCAGTTACATTGACTTGACCCTGGATCAGGGGGAAACCCTGTCTTTCCTCTGGCAGGGGAATTACCTGATCTATGAAGGCAATGCTTACGGTTCTGCAGGGCTGACACTTGAAGCCTTGCGTCCGGCATCCAGTGGCCCCGGATTAAACATTGGGCTGGGTGTCCACGGCGGTTTCTGAGCGATCCTGTTGATACCGGCCCAGTGACGCAATCGCGGCACTCAGCGCCGGCTTCAGGCTTTTGCTGGCCGGGTAGCAGAGTCCGATGCGTCGGAACATTCTGGGGCCGATGAGCGGCCGTGTCACCAGCTCCCTGGCGGATTCCAGCACACCGGTCGGCAGGAAGGAGATGCCAAGGCCCGCCTGGACCAGGTGCATGACCTGTGTCTTGCATTCCGCCTTGGCGACCAGGTTCACGCTCAGTCCATTGCAGGCCAGCAGCCCCAGGGTTTGCTGGTGGGCTTCACAGGGTGGGCACTCAATAAAGCGGTATTGATGCAGTTCACGGGGCTCAATGGATTGCCGTTGGGCCAGTGGGTGTTCAGGGCGCATGCACAGGACATAATCCTCCTCCCAGAGTGGCAGGAATATCTCATCTTCGCCTTTCTGACAATCCAGCGTAATGCTGGCATCCGGTGTGCTGGCAGGATCGACCAGTTCCAGCAGTAGTTCAGGGTTGTCGTCTTGCAGGTTGGCCAAAACCCGGGCCAGTGATAACTGGCTCAGGTCAGGATAGGTAGCCAGCTTGAAAGGCAAGTGTTGTTTTCGTTGCTGGAACAGGCCTGGTAGACGATCAGCGTCAGACAACAGGCGCAGCGCCAGTGGATAGAGGTAGTGCGCCTCATCGGTCAGATCCACCCCTTTCTTGTGTCGCAGGAATAACGCCGTACCCAGCGTTTCCTCCAGTGATTTAATGGCGCTGGAAATGGCTGGCTGGGAATGAAACAGGCGTCCGGCCGCAGCGGTGATGGATTTTTCTTCATACACCGCAACAAAGCAGCGCAACAGGCGAAGATCCATAGGTCTAATGAGGTGTTGGTGAATAAGGCCGCATAGAGTAGCAGTTACAGGGGCAGCGTCTATAGTTCTACGGCCAAAATATACGTTTTTGTATCTTTCCCGGGTTTTAATAGGTGAATTAATGACTAAACCCCTGGTGGTTATCACCGGCGCCAGTTCCGGTATTGGCGAGGCTGCGGCGCGTAAATTTTCGCAGGAAGGCTACCCCCTTCTATTGCTGGCACGTCGTCTGGAACGTATGGAGTCGCTGGGGTTGCCCAATTCTCTGTGTCGGCAGGTCGATGTCACTGATCGGATCGCGTTCAGGGCGGCGCTAGAGGAGGCGGAAGAACAATACGGGCCGACGGATTGCCTGGTCAATAATGCAGGCATCCTGCGTCTGGGACGAATGGATACTCAGGATCCGCAGGAATGGCAGCTGATGTTCGATATCAATGTACAGGGATTGCTGAACGGCATACACCTTGTGTTGGCTGGCATGCGGCGCAGGAAGTCGGGGACGTTGATTAATATCAGTTCAGTGGCAGGGCGCAAGACCTTTGTGAATCATGCAGGGTATTGTGGCACCAAGTTTGCTGTACACGCCATCAGCGAAGGCATTCGTGAAGAGGTGGCGGATGATAATGTCCGGGTTGTGACCATTGCGCCGGGCATTGTGGAAACGGAAATCCTGGACCACACGACCAGCGATGAAATCCGGCAAGAATATAAGGACTGGAAAAAGGAGATTGGCGGCGGCATTCGTTCAGAGGATACCGCTGAAGCGATCTGGTATGCCTATCAGCAACCGCAGAATGTCTGTATTCGGGAAGTGGTACTTGCACCGACCCGGCAGCAGTAACAATGAAGGCGCCTACAGCTGTAGGGTTTTGGTGGAAACAGAGGTGTCTGCCTATCCATAGGTCTGGCTTATGGTAAGCCTCAGAAATGACAATTTTATCTTCAGGGTTTGAATACCTATAGTGCCGCTCATTACTGCACAGCGTCTGATGTGTGCAAACGCTCTTTTTTAATGGAAAGCATTATGAAAAAACCACTGGTTGTAATTACCGGT
This sequence comes from Kistimonas scapharcae, assembly GCF_039540975.1. Taxonomy (NCBI): domain Bacteria; kingdom Pseudomonadati; phylum Pseudomonadota; class Gammaproteobacteria; order Oceanospirillales; family Endozoicomonadaceae; genus Kistimonas; species Kistimonas scapharcae. The sequence goes on along the minus strand of NZ_BAABFL010000455.1, from coordinate 33,602 downwards.
GCCAGCTCCGGTATTGGCGAAGCTACTGCACGCAAACTCTCTGCTGAAGGGTATTCTCTTTTGTTGCTGGCGCGCAGGATTGAGAGACTGGAACGTCTGGGTTTGCCGAATACCCTGTGCCGTCAGGTGGATGTGATGGATCGCGAACGTTTTCGCCATGCACTGGAAGAAGCCGAGGCACAGTTTGGTCCGGTGGATTGCCTGATCAACAATGCGGGTGTGATGCTGCTGGGACATGTGGATACTCAGGATCCGGTAGAATGGCAGCGCATGTTTGATGTGAATGTGCTCGGTTTGTTGAATGGTGTCCATCTGGTGTTGGCGGGTATGCGGGAGCGAAAAGCAGGTACCGTCATCAACATCAGTTCTATTGCAGGCCGCAAGACGTTTCCCAATCATGCGGCTTATTGCGGTACCAAGTTTGCGGTGCACGCGATGGGTGAAAATATCCGGGAAGAAGTGGCTGACGACAATGTTCGTGTGATCACCATTGCCCCCGGTGCGGTGGAAACTGAATTACTTGGGCATACCACCAGTGATGACATCAAGGCGGGCTATGAATCCTGGAAAGACAGCATCGGCGGCGCCATTGCACCGGAAGATATTGCTGGTGCTATCAGCTACGCCTATAACCAGCCACAAAACGTGTGTGTGCGTGAGATTGTGATCGCAGCAACCCGTCAGCAACCTTAATGGTTGAGCCGCTGTTTTAAGTCATTGAACATTTCAAATAACCGCCCAGGGGTTAGGGCGGTTATGCTATTCATTCTCAATAATGATCGACCTCTGCCGATATCACTATTTCGCTTGTAAATGATGGGGTTATTCCGTCACGGGAACTTTGCCTGACCCATAACTGTCATATAACCAGCGAATGATTGTGATCAGGTACCATGAGGTCGAATATGAAAAGAAAAGATACGAAGCACGTTGAACAAAACGACAACTCAAAGCAGGACAAAAAAAACGCCCATTTCTTCTCTTTCAGCGGTTTGAGAAGGCGTTCAGCCAACACGCAGGAAAACGGTGATGATTCGTCCCGGGAATCGTCAAATATCCGTACCGCCTGACCCCCGTTTCCCACTCCAATTCAGTCATCGGCTGCCGATAAAACAAGACAGGTCTTTGTCTTCCTGATGCGTCTGGTTGGCGTCTCAGGGTATCGGTAGGTCGGTGTAACATGGAAATACTGCGTAAGTGCCCCTGCTGTCAGTCCGAAGCCGAGTTTGTGGATGTTCCGGTATCCGGCAGCCTGTTATGGCAGGTAACCTGCCGGCGTTGTGGTTTATCCACCGAGCTGGATGATGACCGCATGCTTTGCCTTAAACAATGGAACCGCCGGGAACGGGAAGACCACCTGAAAATGGTGGTGCTCAGTCTGACCATCGGCAGTGCGTTCCTGGCGGTCATCGGATTTGTGATCGGTATGCTGCTGGGCCTGAACAGCGGTTTTTCCTGAGGCCTCACACTACTTCATTTCAAAGCCCTGTTCTTTCAGGAACGCTCGCATATGAGGGCGGGTTTTCTCTGACATCAATCCACTGACCTGCTCACTCCAGCTGATCGTTTTATTCCCGCCGGTTCGGGTCTGGTAATAGTTGCGAATGGTGTCGTCATAGGCTTCCAGTGTCCCGGGGTCATCATCGGACCAGACATCTTCTTTCAAAGTAACATCAGCAGGCAGCCGGGGTTTTATTTCGGGATGCTGATCCGGGTAACCCAGGCAGAGTCCAAAGACGGGATAGACCTGTTGCGGTAGCTGCAGCAGGCCGCTGACCTCACGTGGGTTATTGCGAATACCGCCGATGTAACAGGCGCCCAGTCCCATGGACTCGGCGGCGATGACGCAGTTCTGTGCCATCAGGGCGACATCCACGGTTGCGATGATAAACGCTTCGGTCATGCCGAGCGGCATCGTCATATTGTGGCGTTCACAGCATTGTTCCGCCCGGCGGAGATCGGCACAAAACACCAGAAATTCGGCGGCAGACGCCACATAGGGCTGGCCACCGGATAACGTCACCAGCTGTTCCCTGGCATCGGGGTTGCGTACACGAATCACGCTGCGCGCCTGAACGAAACTGGAGGTGGCAGCGGCTTGTCCTGCCTGGATGATTCCCTGCAGCTGCTGTTCAGTGATCGGTTGGTCTGTGAACTTTCGGATGGAGCGGTGGTTCCCCAACAGCTTCAGCAGGCTGGTTTCGGTGGCGGGATCGTGTTGCATAGGGTCTCCGTTATTGTGTTGTTGTCAGTTCGCGTGTGATCGCGACACATTATGGCAGGAGCACGTGGTCTTTCTCTGAATGTTGACCCATGTCAATGTTTGTTCGGCGGATTTGTCTCTAAAGTACCGGTTACCTGCCAATAAACACAACACACCGGATGGTCGCATAGCCACAGGCCTTTAAAAGCGGCACGTTCGGCATAATAGCGAGGTTAGCCATGGAAAATGCCGTTGCAGACGGTCATCGGACAGAAAATAAAGGGAGCAATGTGCTGATACCCTGGAATGACTCTCTCAGCGTCGGTATCCAGGAGATCGATGAGCAGCACAGGGTGCTGGTGGATCTGCTCAACGAGCTACACCGGGCCATTACCGAGCATCATGGGAGTGATGCAGCCATTGGCATCCTTGATCGGCTGGTGGAATACACCCGGATTCATTTCTCCGTAGAAGAAAGCCTGATGCGGGTGCTGGATTACCCCGGCTATGAAGAGCACAAGCAACACCATGAACAACTGATTGAACAGGTATATGAACTCCGGGGAAAAGTGGGTAATGGCAAGCATATCAGCTTTGAACTGCTCCACTTCCTGAAATCCTGGCTGACCCGCCATATCCTGGAAGATGACCGGGATTATGTGCCGTTTTTCCTGTCCCGTGGTGTCAAGGCCAGCTACGAGAAGCGTTCCTGGCTGGACCGGATTTTTCATCGCTAACCGTAGTATACCCGCAGGCGTGATTGTGAATGGTTATAACCGCCTGCTACTGCGCTGAGTATACTTTTCAGAAGGTGTGCCGGTTCAGGACGGGACCGGCGTTGTCTCCGCGCAGTAACAGGGATTGTTATGATGACCACACACGCTGGCAGTGGCCAGTCGCCTATTCTGGATCATGCTTTCAGACTCTCTTCAAACAATGAACCACTGACTCTTCGGGACCATTTCAAAGGCCATGTCATCCTGATGACGTTGCTGGAACCTGAGGCTGTTCAGGAGCAGCTGGAGGCCCTGGAGCAGATGTTCCTGCGGTATCGTTTACGTCATTTCACTGTGGTGGGCATCCAGCCGGAAACGGTTCAGGTGGTGACTAACGTTTCTTTCCCACTCCTGAAGCTGCCCACCGGCAGTGACCACGAGCACTTTCAGACACTCACCGGTCTGGCCGGTCCTGCGGGCATGTCAGTGTGCCTGGTGAACCGCCGCGGTCATCAGGCGGCGGTGTTTCCGGATGATCCGGTACCCGGCAACAGCAAATTCATGCAAAAGCTGGAAATGCTGCTGGCCGAACACCGTTAAGGGGTGGGGATGACCTCGTCCAGCACCTGGATGAGGCGCTCTGTCTGCGCTTTGTTTCCCAGGGTGATACGAAGACCCAGGCGACCCTGCTGATCCGCCTTGGGACGCACGAGAATGTTGTTCGCCTGCAGGTGACGGTTGATGGCGTCGGGATCGTCCGGGAACGTCCAGAGGTAGTTGGCGGCGCTGGGCCAGAAATCAATCTGCTTATTCACAAGAAACGCTTCAAACAGCGGTTTGGAGACGGTCATGACTTCCCTGACGTAGTCTTCGGTGTATTCCGGATGTGCCAGCGCCGCAGTCGCTGCGACAACGGCAAACTGGTTGACGTCGTAGGGGCCGCGGACATTGAGCAGGGCGTTAATGTTATCGGGGGAGCTGATCACATAACCCAGCCGGATCGATGGTAACCCCCAGGTCTTGGAAAACGTGCGGGTGACCAGCAGGTTGGGATAGTCATTGACCAGATCACTGACTGTGCTTTGGGTATATTCGAAGTAGCATTCATCGACCAGAATGGCGGCCTCAGGTGCCGTTTTGGCGATCTCGATGATGGTTTCACGACTGACAGCGGTGCCGGATGGATTGTTAGGGTTGGCAATCACAATCAGGCGGGTAGCCGGAGTGATGGCATCCAGGACGGCCTGTGCGGGAAATTCTTCCTCACGGGTGTACTGTGGCTCAGCGATTTTGAGGTTTTCGACTTTTGCGCACTGGTAATACATCGCGAACGACGGACCGGGAATAATGGCTTCATCCCCTTCACGGCAGCTGGCGCGGATGATCAGGTCGATGCCCTGGTCGGAACCATTGGTGATCATGACCTGGTTGCTGCTGATGCCGTTATAGTCCGCGATACGTTCGGTCAGTTCGCCATAATTGGGATACATCTGCAGCCGGTCATTGTTAAGGTAATCCAGCAGTGCCTGACGAACCTGCGGGCTGACGGGCAGGGTGCGTTCATTGAAATCCAGCAGTAAATGCTGCTCCGGATCGCGACCTTCCAGTGGAGGGGAATAGGCGCTCATGGCGGCAATATGGGATTTGAAAACACTCATGGTCTGCACCGCTTTGTTGTCATGATCGTTGTGGTCAACAGGCGCAGCCAGTATACGCAGAGAGTTTTCTTGTGTCATTTTCCCTAAGTCGCTGGATAGGTCAGTTTCCCAGCCGGGAACAGGTTATTTGTCGTTATCCTTTTTTTGTGTTGACTTTAGTGTCTCCGGCTTGAAAGAACGAATGGAATCCAAGTGTTTTTCCCAAGGCGTTTTGGACGCTACTTTTTCACGATCCGCTATATGTTCAGATGAGTTGGTTTCTACATGTTTCATGGATGACTTATTAAAAGACCGTATTTCATCTAACGTTTTATCCATAGGGTCTGCATCATCCGCGTTTTGTATAGCCTCTTTTCTCTGTTGTATCTGTTCCTTAGAGTTGGTTTCTGTTTTTCGTAATTTTTGTCTGTCGAATTTTGCAAAGTCGTCATTCAACGACTTCATGGCATTGGCATGATCATCTGTCACATTGGCGGCATAACGTTTCGGAGGCGATGACACAGGTTGACTCTTGTTTTTAGATGATTGCGGCCAATCTGGTGGCGGTGGCGGTGGCGGTGGTGGCATGTCTTGTGGTATGAGTGGCGGAGGCTGATGAGTGATGTCCGGTAATATTGGCTTGGCTGTATCAACGGATGCAGGTGGCAGGTTGTTGTTTTCATCACATAATGGTTCACCGTCACCCTCATAAACAACGGGTACTGCTTCCATCGTTACGTTCATTTCATCCTCGGAGGGGAGGTGTTTTTGCCTCTTTTTAAACATTTCGCTGTTTTCTAATTCATGAATAAGCTGATGTGAATCGGGTAACTGTCCCGTTACTTCAAGTTCGGTTGATGAGATCAGGCTATCTCGCCAATGTAGCATTGCATTTGCGAGTGACTTAAGAGAATTCATAACGGACTCTAAAGGATTACTTTCCTTCTGCTTCTGATCAAGTAACACCTGTTTGTAGAGTGCAAGATTGTTTTTCGTTTGTGATAGAAGCTCTTCTTCTGGATGTTGCGGTAATGCTTGTCTGACCTGTTCTATGATCCCGTCGTCAAGTCCGCTGGTTTTTCCGGGATCGGGATAGCTGTAAATAACTTTACCATTTTTTCTTATTGTGATTTCAGTAATGCATTCTGGTGGTTTGCAGGCTGGGTCTTTCAGGAAATCAAGGTTTTTCGCAATCTTTGCCAGCCAGAGGTTTTTTATATTTTCATTGATTTGACCTTCCAATACCTTTGGATCAGGCAAGCCATTGTCTGTTTTCCCGACACTTCGCTGTTTTGTGCCTAAACTTGCGCTTGCCTTGGCATTTGAGCCTTTAGAGATGATTGGCTGGCCTTCAGTTTGGCTGACTAACTCCGGCTCGCTTTCTTGTTTTTGGGATACTTTTGAATAGAGATTCGAGGTCAGCGGGTGCCTCCCATGTGGACCTTCCATAATGCCTCCATGTTTATTTTATAATTTTAGTGGTTTTTCTGATAAGTCTGATGAATTGCTGTGGCTAATTCTATTTTGATAACAGAAAATGTAATAAAAAAGCCTGTCAATTAATTGACAGGCTATAAAATAAGGATAGGAATAGTATTTTTACGCTTACATACGTGTTGTTTTACTTGGTGTGGCTATACCATTATATTAACCTTTTGCTTATAAGAGCGCTTTGTTTGCTTGCTAGACTATCATCGGTGGACGTGACTGGAGTGTCTGGCTCTCATTGGGCGTTTTTGGTTGAGAGACAGGCTTTGTCATGATAATTGAAATTTTTTCATCATCAGCTCCATTTTGCCCGGATAAAACGGTGTCTATCTGTAGATCCTCTTCGGTGTTATCCGGTGTTAGTCTGTAACATGACTTGACAGAGTCTTTGGACAGCTTCGTGGCAAGTCTTGCACTGAATGTAGTGAGCTCCTCGTCTGGTGACGGTAGTAGCCCAGACGTGTCCATCGCATCTGTAGATACCTCAGCCACTAGAGGCTTGTGTGTTCTATAGCCCCGTTGTTTACCAGTATCTACTGTCACTAGAATCTTATCCGCCCTCTCATCCATAGAAAACTGCTGTGACACTTCATCATCTGTGTCACAGGGGGCATATGAATACGGTGTTAATATGGCTTCAATACGCTCAATGTGTATATTGAAGGCTTGATTGAATTGATTATATATAACACTCCTTGCGCTTCTGAATTTTGCTTCATCAAGTCTCTCGAGTTTTTCAAGGACGAAAAGAATGTACTCAAGCGCTTGTTTGTTATCTTCAATGAGTTTCTTTTCGCTTGATTTTCGCCATAACTCAACGCTCTTTTCCAGTGACTGCAGACGTTGACTGGTGGTGCTTGTTTGATGAAATGGACTGAATTTGAATGCTTGGTCGTTTTTTACGTCTGACGCCAATGTCGATTGGACTTTCTCCTCGGATAAAAACTCAAATATAGCTGATATTGATTTTTGAATAGAAAGCGACAGGAGAGAGCTGCACTTCTTATAATGCTGAGCGTTGTTGTAGGGGGCTTGAGTTAATGCCGTATCTATTGTTGTTAATAATGTATATGCATCCATTAATTCATTTATAGAATGTGTTCCATGCTGGATTCCATCCATTACCGTACGTATCGAAGATAATGCTGATCTCATGTTCTCAACATACGTCAAATCGGTCGCTTTGGGTATCCATAATCTGCAGTCATCTCCCGGGGATCTCATGTCGTACCAATCTATAGCCATGGATGCTTCTGAGACTTCTGGCATATCAATATCGCCACACGTGCTGGAAATATCTGACAACCGTTCAAGTGAACCACAGAGTGAGGCTGAGAAACCACCTGTTACTGCTACTCTGTCAAGCAGGGCGGGTTTCGGCGGATCAAAATCATCACTGGATATTATGCGTGGTAATGATCGAGGCAGAAGAGGGTGTCTTTCTTCAGGGTCAAGATCGTGAACGCTATGGAAGGGTTCGGGAGGCTGTTCAGGTATCGATAGAGTTCGAGGCAACGGATGCAGCAAAGGCTCCGGAAGCGTTATATCGGTGTGTTCGACGTCAACAACGTTAACACGTCCCTCTTCACCTATCTCTGTCCTTGAGGTTGATAAATTATCTCTCAGGGAAGACTCAGCAGCGGCATACCCACCCGGCAAGGAGTCCATGGCATCATCTGCCAGATCTTCCCGGTCTCGGAAGCTTCTGGAGTCACCTGGTAAAGATTGCCTGTCGCCGTTATAAGATATGGCCTTGTCGTCTAACACGTTGGGCTTTTGATCTGTCCCTACAGGGGCTATTGGGCCTTGCATAGTTGTCGTTGAATAGGGTGCGCTATCGCTAGGGAAACGTTCAACAGAATCCGTCTCTGAATCTGTATCGTCCAGTTGACCACTGATAATAAAGGGCTGCCTATTGGAGCCTTGCGTGTTGCTATCACTATCTAATGATAAGGATAAACGTGAAGCACGATGCATTGATTGTGTGTCTGGTGACCATTGCTCACTGTCAACTTTCTGAGAGCCAACACTTCCCCGGAAGGAAGGGGTTCTGGATGCCGGCTGCGGTAATGGAGTGATTCTTTCATTCTGTATATAAAGTGGCGGTTTATCCTCAGATAAATGCCGTTCTAACGAGTGTATATCGCCCTCTGAACGGGATCGTTTCATATCATTGCGAAAAGGGAATGCATGATTACCCAGTCCAGAATGATGAGGATGGTGTTGACTACCCTGTGAGTCTACGCTCTCTGTGCTGGGATCTCTTGACGCAAGATCCAATTCTGGTGGATTCTCCCCTGTTTGTCTCAATGGATTTGGCTTTGGCCTATGAGGGGTTGATGTTCGGTATTTCGACGGAGAAGCTTCCTGAGAAGTCCACGGTTCAGGCCTGATATCTTCCCCACTGCGCTTTGTTCTTTCGGCATCTTCAAGCCATTGATCAACGTTATTCAATTGCCCAGGGTCCGATCGAATATGCGTAGGTGTTATATGCTTGTATCCCCCATTTTTTCTGGGTGAATGCATGGGAGATGTTGCAGTTTCCTTCATTGCTGGATGTGCTGATACGGCCTCAGATTGTACAGAAGGAGCTCTCTCGCTTGGCTGTCTTGTGGGTCGATATTCATGATGAGGGAGCCGAACAGAACCTTTGGGGTAATGAAAGGTTTGGTTTATAAGCTGTGATACGCATTGGTCTGTATTCGGGTCATTCATGCCAATTAAATGTTGTTTGTATTTTTTGAGGCTTTGCTTTGCAGTCTTTTTTAATGTTTCTTCACTTGTATTACTGTTAATGCCCGATGAAGACAGTGTTTTCTCCAGTCTGGCTGCTAATTCCATTAAAGGCTGCTTGTAGTAATTATTGTCAAAATCTGTATCATTTCTTTGGGCATCATTAACTAGGGATAACAGCTCATCTATGGACGAACCATCCTGGAATGTGACTCTAATGGATTTGAGGACAGATATGTCGTAACTTCTATCCCCTTCGGCAAGCCGCCTGACTTGTACTAATGCTTTATAAAGCCATAAGTTATTGAGGTCATCATTCGCCTTCTGGGCATGCTTGTCAGCGATCGCTTCGGGGGAGGAGAGGCTACGTCTTCTAATAGGCATGCTTTCCATAGAAGGAACGGTTTCGTCTAAGGATTTCCGAGATGTAGCTGGCATCTCTTCAGATACAGGTCGTCCTGTCGAGTGGATGCTTGAATGAGAGGAGTGTATTGATGCTGAACCCGAGATGCTTTTCATATGGATATTAATTCCCTTTTCTATCCGCATTGAGCGATTGAATAAAATCATTGCTTCTAATAAAGACATGCGTTGACCGATTAAAGTTCCACAATGTTAGTGTGCTAAATCTACTTAAAATATACGGTTATAAAATGTTGTCTCGTTATTACAGTATTTGGATTCTTCTGCTTGCCTTGGCCGCGTGGCTATGGCCCTCTCCATGGCTGGGGTTTCAGCCTTATTTTGTCTGGTTACTGGCTGCGATCATGTTTCTGATGGGCTTGACCCTCCGCTGGCAGGATTTTCGCGATATTTTCCGGCATCCCGGTGCTGTCTTCCTGGGGGTGATCCTGCAATTTTTGCTGATGCCAGCGTTAGCCTGGCTGGTCAGCAAGGCACTGGGTTTTCCTCCGGAATGGCTGCTGGGCATGATGCTGGTGGGAACTGCGCCCGGGGGGACGGCATCCAATGCGCTCACCTATCTGGCCAAAGGCAATGTCGCGCTATCTATCAGCATGACGCTGGTTTCTACCACGCTGGCTGTTGCAATGATGCCTCTGCTGACCGGTTGGTATCTTTCCACGGTGGTTGAGGTTAACCGGTTGGCTATGCTGCTCAGCATTGGCCAGATTGTTGTGGTACCGGTCATGCTGGGATTACTGTGTGTGCATCTGTTGGGCGAATCTCGTATTCACCGTGTCCGACGCTGGTTGCCGGATCTGGCCTTGCTGTTTATCATCGTCGCCATTGCGTCGCTGGTCGCTATGAATGCTGATAATCTTGACCAGTTGACCGGACTGCTGGTTGTGGGTGTGCTGATTCATAATATTGCAGGTTTGATGATCGGTTATGTATTGGCATTGGCTTGCAGGCAATCCGTGACCAATGCGCGAACCATCGCCATCGAGGTTGGCACCCAGAACACGGGTCTGGCCATGGCCTTGGCATTAAAACATTTTTCGGCACTGGCGGCGTTACCGGCGGTACTGTTTTCTATCAGCCAAAATCTGTTGGGTGTAGCTGTGGCGAAAGGGTGGCGAGGTCTGCCAGAGGAGGAACCACAGACTATCGATAAGAGAAACCCTGCAAAGACCACGTCGGCAGGAAATACTTAAGTCGGGAATGAACAGGTTATCGTGTGATGTCTGTTCATTCCCGTGTAGCGATCAGGCAGCCTGGAGGGCGGTGTCGAGATCGGATTTTAAATCTTCAATATCTTCAATACCCACAGAGAGCCGGATCAGGTTGTCATGAATCCCGATCGATTTCCGGGTTTCGGGGGGGATGCTGGCGTGGGTCATGATGGCGGGTTGTTCCGCCAGACTTTCCACGCCGCCCAGGCTTTCTGCGAGGGTAAATATCTGGAGCCGTGAGAAGAAACGGCTTGTTTCCTGTAGGCCGCCTTTTATCTGCATGGAGACCACGCCACTGAAGCCGGTCATTTGTTGTTTCGCCAGGGCGTGTTGTGGATGACTGGGCAGCCCGGGATAAATCACATTTTCAACCTGCCGGTGCTGTGAGAGCCACTCGGCCAGTTGCTGTGCATTATCGTTGTGGGCGCGCATGCGTAAGGCCAGGGTCTTGATGCCACGTAGGGTCAGGTAACTGTCGAACGGGCCGGCCACACTGCCAATGGCATTTTGCAGGAATGTCAGGCTGTCACTCAGGTGAGTGTTCTTGCCCACAATCACCGCGCCGCCCACGGTATCCGAATGGCCATTCAGGTATTTGGTCGTGGAGTGCACCACGATATCCGCACCCAGCGACAAAGGCTGCTGGTTGAAAGGCGTGGCGAAGGTGTTATCCACAACCACCAGAATATCCCGTGCTTTGGCCAGGGCGCAGATGGCTTCTATATCCACCAGTTTGAGCAGCGGGTTGGTCGGTGATTCGATCCAGATCATACGGGTGTTGGCCTGTATTGCCTGCTGGCAGGCCTCGGGTTCAGACATGTCGATAAAACTGAAGGCTAACCCCGCGCTGCGCCGGCGTACCTGGTCAAACAGCCGGAAGGTGCCGCCATACAGATCGTTCATGGCAATCACATGGTCGCCATGACTCAACAGTTCCAGTACTGTCCCAATCGCCGCTAACCCTGAGGCAAATGCGAAACCATGCTGGCCGCCTTCCAGACTTGCCAATAAACGTTCACAGGCAAACCGGGTCGGGTTCTGACTTCGGGAATATTCAAAGCCGGTATGGTGGCCCGGCGCCTGCTGGGCATAGGTGGATGCCGTGACGATGGCAGGCATCACGGCGCCTGTCACCGGATCATTCTCCTGCCCGCCATGGATGGTGCGGGTGGCGAAGCGCATGGGTTGGCTGGTCATAGTGTTTCGCAGTCTCCGGCAAGGTGATGCTGTTCAAGCCAGTCGGCATTGAACGCCTTGGAGAGATAACGATAGCCCGTATCGCAGGCGAGGGTGACAACGGTTTTGGGCTGCGTTTGTTGTTGGCAGTATTGCAATGCGGCGGCCAGCAGGACACCGCTCGAAGTACCGGCCAGAATCAGCTCACGGCTGAACAGTGCACGGGTGTGTTGAAAAGCGTCCTGGTCGGTGATGCTGAAGGCGTGGTCGATCAGGGAGAGATCACAGTTATCCGGCACAAAATCTTCGCCAATGCCTTCTACCAGCCAGCTACCAGCTTCCATACCTGACTGGCCCTTCACCTTGGGAGCCAACAGCGACCCTTCCGGATCGGCCAGCACGATATCAATGTCTGGGTTGTGTTCTTTCAGGTAACGTCCCGCGCCGGTCAGTGTGCCACCGGTGCCCACACCACAAACGAAAGCATCAATTTGTCCCTCGGTTTGCTGCCAGAGTTCGGGGCCGGTTGTCCTGTAATGGGCGTCAATATTGGCGGTATTGGCGAACTGGTTGGTATAGAACAGGTCTTTTTCCCGGCTGATGGTTTCGGCAAAGTCCAGATAGTAATCAGGGTGTCCCCGACTCACATCCGACCGGGTGATAACAACGTGAACGCCCATAATGTTCAACAGGTCAATTTTCTCCCGGCTCATTTTGTCAGGCACTACCGTCGTGAGCGGATAGCCTTTCATTCTCGCAATAGCTGCCAGGCTGATGCCGGTATTGCCGGCGGTAGCTTCAATAATGCCTTTTCCAGGACATAAATCGCCGTTTTTCTCTGCTGCATTAATGATGCTCAGAGCTGTCCGGTCCTTGATGGAACCATTGGGGTTGTTACATTCCAGCTTGATCAAAAGACGGCAGCAGCCGGTATCAAAACGATGGAGTTGAAGGAGAGGGGTATTACCGATCAGATCCAGCATCGAAGCCTGTTGAGTCATGCAATTCATCCGCAGTGATAAAAAAGGGCGAACATAGTGTTGGCAAAAATAGCGTGCAGGGATGGAATGGATTGTTGTATCGATATACCCGAATAATGGCGTGTGTGTCGGATACTGCATGACTTCTATACTCAGTAGATGATGGCGGGTGTCTCGAACCGATTCAGGGAGGAATCATTCACTATGCCTGCACTTCGGAATCGTCGCTTCATTTATTTATGGATCAGCTCTGTGCTCTTGTTTGCCACATTGAGTACGGCATCACTTTCTCTGGATATTTATCGTTGGTTTCCAGCTTTCGGTTTTATAGGCTATTCCGCCGTGCTGGTGCTGCTACTTTCCGCCATGGCCAACGCCTGGGTGAAATGGCATTACATCGTAGTGAGTATCACGTTGATTCTTTTTGGCACTATTGCTTCTTTGGATATTGTGATGTCCAAGGAAGCGATTGTGGCAGATCTTGCGGTGATGGAAATGTCAGGCCTGCAACGGCTGTTGGCTGATCCTGCCATGATTGACGACTATGTGAATATCCTTGTGATTCTGCTGAATATTTTTACCAGCAGTGTGGCGGGAAATGCACTGTTTTACGGGCTGAATACCCGAAACTTTGTTGTGAAAGAAAACGGGGCAGGGATGAGGGTGGCTGTTGAGTAACCACCGTCACCCTGTGATGAATCAGGCTATTTCTGGCAATCGCTCGTTCACTATCCGCACCTCGCTTTGCGGGAACGGAATCATAATGCCGGCCTCTTTAAGCGCGTTGAATAGCGTAAGGTTGGTCTGGTATTTCACCCGGTAGTACTGTTGCGTCGGCGCCCAGTAGCGGATACCCAGTTCAATCGCGCTATCACCAAAAGCATCAATACCAATTTGTATGCCCTGTTTGGGATCAATATCTGGTTGAGTGGCGGCAGCTTTTTTTAGCACGGCAATCGCCTGTTCCGGATCGGACTGGTAACTGATACCGATTTTCGTTTCAACCAGCATGTTGCCAAACGAATTGTGCAGCACTTCTCCCAGAATATGCTTGTTCGGGATGCTGATTTCTTCGCCTTCTTCATTGGTCAGTGTGGTCTTGCCCAGGCTGATAGACTTCACCTGGCCGGTCACACCGAGTACGGAGATGGTATTTGTGACCACGAAGGGGCGGGTAACAATGATGGTGACGCCGGCAGCGTAGTTGGACAGCATCCCCTGCAGCGCGAGTCCGGCGCCGAGAGAGACGGCACCGATGGCGGCTACCAACGGTGTAACGCTGATGCCCAGCTTACCCAGGGCAATAATGCCGATCAGGACAATAATCAGGATGCGAACGGCGCTGGCCACAAAGGTCGCCAGGGTAATATCGATATTGTGCTTCTTGAACAAGCCCAGCAGCAGGCGGGAAACTTTACTGGCGACCCAGAGCCCGATGCAGAAAATGATCAGGGCGCCCACGAGTTGGAAGCTGTATTTCACCAGGAACTCGGTGATCAACGTATAGACGTTTTGAAGCTGTTGCAGCTCCTGTTCAAGACCGGTTTGATTCATTGCCTGATTCCCTGAGGTGTTATCTGCCATCGGATGAACGGGACGCACCGTCAAAGGATGGCCTGTGATTTATGTGAACACTGTCGAATAGTATCCGGATCGTCAGGGAGTACAAGCGGGTTTGTCCCGGCGCGGATGGCCGGGACGGGAAGGGTTACTCAGACAGACAGTCGGTAATCGTGCTGCCCACCTGGCGAAGGTAGGCAGGATAGCCGTTGGCCGAAACGGGAATATTACCCGCCATGGGGTCGAGCACGGCCTCCCCTACATCCAGTCCTTCCGTCAGACGGTTGATATAGGCAGGTTTGAACTGGGGTTCGCGGAAGATGCAGGTATGCCCGGCGCGTTTGAGAGAATCCTTGAGTTTCATCAGGTGGCGTGCACCCGGTTGGCGATCCGGACTCAGTGCAAAGACATCTTTGACGGTGAGGCGGTAGTGGTCGGCAAAGTAGCCCCAGGCATCGTGGAAGACGAAGAAACCGTGCTGACGGATGGTCGCCAGACTTTCGTTGTTGGCGATATCGGTGGCTTTAACCTTGTCGATAAAGGACGTCAGATTTTCACGGTAACGCGGGGCATTCTGGGGATCGACGACCGCAAGGGTATCCGCCATAGCCTTACCCATGGCAATGGCATTGGCCGGTGACAGCCAGACATGAGAGTCAACGGAGCCGTGGTGGTCATGGTCGTCGTGGTGATCATGGTGATGGTCTTCACCGCTCCATTCCCTGAGATGCATCCCCGGTGCGTCCATCAGTGCCACAATGCGTTGTCCGGCAATGTTATTCTCAGCCACCTGGCTCAGCGGTTTTTCCAGGAAGGTTTCAAGCTCCGGTCCCAGCCAGAAAACAACGGAAGCGTCTGTCAGCCGGCGAATATCGGAGGGCTTCATGCTGTAGCTGTGGGGGGATAACCCGGGATCCAGCAGTACATCGGGTTCGCTGATGCCGTCGGTGATTGCTGCTGCAATCAATTGCAGTGGCTTGATGCTGGTGATGACGTTGACCGGTGGTGTTTTATTCACCGTCTCTGCTGCTTGTGTGGGCAGCGCAATAGGAATCAGGCAGGCAAACAACAGTAGAGCACGGAATAACGGCATAAAGGGATACTTCGCGAGTCGACAGGAATAATGGCAAAACCGTTATGTTATAACATTTACTGAATTGGGAAAATGGCTCCGTCCGAAACATAGGGAACAGGAAATGACAGCAGGGGCTCCCCTGCCAGTACCATGGGTATGACAGAGAAGACCCTGAGACCGCTTACTTCAGGTTGCGGGCGATATGCCGGAACACCGCGATGCTTTCGGTCTCCATCGCTTCTGAGGAGTTATTGTAGTCGCTGTAGGCAGAGGACTTGGCGATAACCACCCGATGTTTGGGGTTAACGTAAATAAACTGGCCATAGATGCCGACGGCCAGGTAATCGCCTTCATCGGTTGTTTCTTCCGGTAGCCACCATTGGTAGGCATAACCAAAGCGTGAACCGGAAGCTGGATTGTCGCCGGGCATTAAGTGAGGTGCGTCTGGCGTGACAGATGCCTTGATCCAGCTTTCTGGCAATAATTGCTTGCCTTGCCAGTTTTTGCCCAGGTTCAGATACAGTTGTCCGAAACGGGCATAATCGCGCAGGGTACTGTTGAGGCCGCCAAACGCCAGCTCGACGCCACCATCATCGGTCAGCCAGTAAACATCGGATTCTGCTCCCAGACGCGACCAGAGTTTCTCTTCCATATATTCAGAAAGGTTTTTCCCCGTGGCCCGTGTGATCACCATGGCGACTACCTGGGTATCCATGCTGACATAGTGGTTGTAGGTTCCCGGCTCACGGGCATTTTTCAGCGAGATGACAAAGTCATCAATGCTGGTGCCCAGCGCCATGGTACGGCCCATACGGTTAATGTCGGAATGGAAATCGCCGTAATCCTCATTGAACCCGACACCGGACGACATCTGCAGGACATCTTTGAGGCGCACATTGTCATAGCCGCTGGCTTTCAGTTCCGGCACATAATCCGTCACCGGGTCTTCAAGCGTTTTTATCGCGCCATCCTGCAGGGCGAATCCGGTGAGCGCGGAGACGACAGACTTGGCGACTGACCAGGAGATGGTTCGGCTGTTCTCGTTATTCCCGCGATAGTATTCCTGAAAAACGATCTTGCCGTCTTTCAGAACAATCATGCCCGTGGTTTCAGTGCGATCCAGCCAGTCTTCCAGCTCTCGTTGCTCATTATTCCACTGATAATTGTCAGGCAGCGGTTGTGCCTGTTCCGGCAAGGTATAAATGTCGCCTGAACGGGGAACATTCCTTGAGGCGAAGATAGTGCCCATATTTCTGAAATTGTGTTGGATCACATCCGGATCAAACAGCGTCAGCACATGATAGAACCGGTTGATTTCCGTATGGAAGCGAATGCTCACCCCGATAGCTATCAGGCAGACCAGCAACAGGATCAGGGTAAGCGCGCGTTTCATCATCGTCATTCTTGTTCTTCTTTCGTTGTATAGGGTTGCCGGATGACGTAGCGACCAGGCTGACAGACATAGTAGCAAAGAGCCTGTCAGTAATGACACTTTCACGATACATAACGGTGCGTAACGCCTGGTGATGTCTCGCAACAGTGCCGGTTTCATTCGCATTCGTTGGTCTGTTGGGTGGTTGGCTGTGATAGAACCTTCGGTCTGGATCACTTTCCGCATTAAAAAATGCACAAATCTCACCCTGTTGGCAAAGTTGGCATTGCCAATGCAAAGGCTCATTTCACAAAGCTGAACCTATGTACAACAACAGCAGGTTAACTGGGGAGTGAGTATGAGCCCAACCGAAATGGAAGCCCTGAAAGCGGCTTTTGAAATGCACCAGGCGATGAACATTGAGGTGTTCTACTGGTGGTGCACTGCGATCATGTTCATGATCCACGCCGGGTTCCTGGCCTATGAGATTGGTGCGTCTCGGGTGAAGAATGCTCTGGCGTCAGGCATGAAAAATATCCTGACGCTCGCGGTGATTATCCCGACGTTCTATTTCTTTGGCTGGTGGATTTATAACGCGTTTCCCGGTGGTTTTGTTCCGGTCGAAGCAGCGGCTGCTCTGCCCTGGTCAACCAGCATGGGACCGGATGCGGCGGATTTGGGCACCGGTATCTTCTGGGCGGCGTTCGCCATGTTTGGTGCAACGACCGGTTCCATCATGTCGGGCGCGGTGATTGAACGGATTCGCCTGAGTGCTTATCTGATTCTGGCGGTTGTGGTCGGCTCCGCGGTCTGGATTCTGGCGGGCGCCTGGGGATGGCATCCGGAAGGCTGGTTGCTGCAGGATCTGGGATACCACGATGTGGGCGCATCCGGTGTCGTGCATGCAGTAGCAGGTTTCTTCTCGTTGGGTGTCTTGATCAACCTCGGGCCGCGTATCGGCAAGTATGTGGATGGCAAGCCGATGGCGATTGTGCCGCACAATATGCCGATGGCATTGATTGGTTTGATGATGATCATTGTCGGTTTCTTCGGATTCCTCGGTGGCTGCATCATCTTTAACGGCGGCGATACCGGCTGGACCACTATCTACAACACACCCACAAACCTTTCCGCCTTTGCCTTCAATACCCTGATGGGTTTTGCCGGCGGGGTTGTGGGCGCTTACCTGACCTCCCGTGAGCCGTTCATGACCATGTCTGGTGGTCTGGCCGGCATCATTACGGTTGCGGCAGGTCTGGATCTTTATTACCCCGGTCTTGCCTTTGTGCTGGCTGCGATTGGTGGTCTCACCATGCCGCTGTTTGGCCGCTTCCTTGAAAAGCGTGGCATTGATGATGCGGTCGGCGCGGTGGCCGTGCATGGCTGGTGTGGTTTCCTCGGTGTGGTTTTCGTGGGCCTCTTTGCGGCGGGTTATCCGAACGTGGGCGATGCGCCGGAAATCTCATTCACCGGCCAGCTGCTGGCTGCTGTCATCATGTGTCTGCTCGGCTTTATCCCCGGTTATGTCATCTCGTTTGGCATGAAGCAGTTCAACATGCTGCGGGTACCCGAGAAGGTCGAAGCCCTGGGGCTGGATCTGGTGGAGATTCCTGCCCGTCCTTATCCGGAAACGGTACCGGCACAGGATATCGTCGCCTCTACTCTGACGCCTGATATGCCGACTAACAAAGTCTGATTCTTTCAACGGCGGGAGCATGACTCCCGCCCGTCTAACCCAACAGGAGAACACCATCATGAATGCATCACCGATAACCAGCTGGGAAGGGGTTAGCGCTTATTTCACCTATGCCGATAACCCTTTTGTCATAGGGCTGTGTTTCGTCGCAGCGGTGGGCGTGTTTGCCGGTTTGATCGGCACCATCATCCATCACGAAGCCAGCGCCTTTGATCCGCATAACGATTAAGGAAAAACGGGAAAGAGGTGTCTTTCCCGTCACTGACATGCTGGGAGGCATCCATGAGCTACAGGAATGTACTGGGACAACGTCGTTGCCGTTATCTGCCTTGTCGTCAGCCGGGCTGTAAGCAATGTGCCGGAGAGGCCTGTACGGATTCAGCCCTGAGTCGCAGTCATTATGTATGTACAGCGCTTTATCGCCGGTTGCAGTGCAGCTTTCGCCGTCAGAAAGCTCAGGGAAGCCTGGAGTGTTGATCGACGCACAAATGGTCAGGATGAATCCATAAAACAAACCGATGAGTAACAGGAGTAGTGCTCACGCATGGGTTACGGAATAGTACTCGGTACACAGAAATACCAGTTTGCTGACCTGAAGACACTGATGGCAAAAGCATCGCCGCTCCGTTCCGGAGACTGTCTGGCGGGGATTGCCACTGTTGATGAACAGGAGCGGGTGGCAGCCCAGCTGACGCTGGCGGATGTTCCCCTGAAAACCTTTCTGAATGAAGCGCTGATTCCTTATGAATCCGATGATGTCACGCGCCTGATTCTGGATACCCATGACTCTGAGGCATTTGCACCGGTCAGCCATTTAACCGTGGGTGATTTTCGTAACTGGCTCCTGAGTGATCTCGCAGATACTCAAACGCTAGCGAGCATCCGTGCCGGTATTACGCCGGAGATGGCGGCAGCTGTCAGCAAGATCATGCGCATTCAGGATTTGATTCTGGTGGCGAAGAAGTGTCAGGTCACCACCCGGTTCCGGAATAGCATCGGTTTGCCGGGACGACTGTCGACACGATTGCAACCCAACCATCCGACCGATGATCCTGCCGGTGTGGCGGCGTCAGTGCTGGATGGTCTGTTGTATGGCAATGGCGATGCGGTCATTGGAATTAATCCTGCGACGGATAACCTGGAAGCGGTTATCCGGTTAATGCATCTGCTGGATGAAGTGATTCAGCACTATGCCATCCCGACACAAAGTTGTGTCCTGACACACGTCACCACCCATATCGAAGCGATGAACCGGGGAGCGCCGGTTGACCTAGTGTTTCAGTCCATTGCCGGCACCCAGGGAGCGAACGAGGGTTTTGGTGTCAGTTTGTCCGTGTTGCAGGATGCCCATGAGGCAGCCTTGTCATTACAGCGGGGGAGTGTCGGTCAGCAGTGTATGTATTTTGAGACCGGTCAGGGAAGCGCGCTGTCAGCCAATGCCCATCACGGTGTTGACCAGCAGACCTGTGAAGCACGCGCCTACGCGGTTGCCCGACAGTTTGATCCGTTGCTGGTGAATACCGTGGTGGGTTTCATCGGGCCGGAATACCTCTACAACGGCAAGCAGATTATCCGTGCCGGGCTTGAAGATCATTTCTGCGGCAAGCTGCTGGGGTTACCCATGGGGTGTGACATCTGTTACACCAATCACGCCGAAGCGGATCAGGATGATATGGATATGCTGCTGACCCAATTTGCTGCGGCTGGTGGCACATTCATCATGGGCATTCCCGGTTCTGATGACATTATGCTGAACTACCAGACGACCTCGTTCCATGATGCGCTTTATGCCAGACACCTGTTAGGACTTCGCGCCGCACCGGAATTCGAACACTGGTTGCAGACGATGGGTATTGTGGAACAGGACAATCGGCTGATGCGCCATCAGCACGGTTTGCCGCCAGCGTTTCGGCATGTGATAGTGAATGAGACAGGGACAACAGCAATAACATCATGAGTAGTGAACCTCCGACGAAACAGGATTTTCTTATCGATAACCCCTGGCAGTTGCTGCGACGCTATACCGATGCACGCATTGGTTTGGGACGTAGTGGTGTCAGCCTGCCCACTGATGCCCACCTCTCTTTCCAGCTGGCTCATGCCCGGGCGCGCGATGCCGTGCATATACCACTGGACAATGATCAGCTGGAGAAAGCGATTCGTGGTTTTTCTCCTGTGGATATCTGGTCGCTGAAAAGTCGGGCTTCTGACCGGGCCGCTTATCTCCAGAGACCGGATCTGGGGCGTTTGCTGAGTCTGGAATCGGAACAGTTTCTTCGTCAGCACAGCCTGACAGAAGGCTTTGATATCGCTGTCGTCATTGCTGATGGACTTTCGTCGACTGCAGTCCAGAATCATGCGCCACCGATGCTGGAACATTTACTGTCAGCGGTTGCGCCATTGGACTATCGCTGTGCGCCGATCTGTCTGGTTGTCCAGGGAAGGGTCGCGGTAGGTGATCCGATCGGCGAATTGCTGAATGCCCGTCTGCTGGTGATGATGATCGGGGAGCGGCCGGGACTCAGTTCACCGGATTCACTGGGGATCTATTTCACCTGGCAGCCACAGTCTGGCAAGACCGATGCTCAACGTAACTGCATCTCTAATATTCGCCATGAAGGGCTCAGTTACGAGGAGGCAACGCACAAGCTGATGTACCTCATGCAGGAAGCGGATCGTCGGCAACTCTCCGGTGTTTATCTCAAAGATGAGACCGATGCAGGCGAAGCATCACTTCCGGGGCAGAAAAAGACCGGTAATCTTTTGATAAATAACCATAAGGACTGATTGTGGAAAAACTGTCGCTGATCCTGAAGCGTACCCTTTTCTATCCCCTGTTTTTACTCTGTTCAATGGGGTTTTACCTGCTGGAATGGCGGGGTATGGGCGCGGTCATGGCCGCCATGCTGGTGGCGGGATGTATTCATTGCCTGGTGAACGGGTATGACCTCTGGTTGCTGAAAAAACACAGCAGGTAAGGTGGTTTGTTGAGGTCATCACTTAACGTGCTGTGCTGATGTTAGCCAGCATATTCATCTCATGCTATTGCTCGCCGATGTTATCCACAGGACACCTTCCGGGATAAGCGATGGCAGCATTGGAAATTACAGTACTGGTTTGCCTGTTTCTGGTAGTGGTGTTGATTGCCGGCTTCACCCTGAAAAATGGTATCGGCCCCACACCCTCCTGCCGTCGTACGACAGACACACTGGATAATCGGTTACCCGAGACCATCGATGGTGTGATTTTGGAGCTCGGCTGTGGCTGGGGAGGAATAGCACTGTACCTGGCCAGGAAGTATCCGGAAAATGCGGTGGTCGCCTGGGAGAATTCACCGGTTCCCTGGCTTGTGGCTTACCTGCGAAAGGTGTTGAGCGGACAGGACAACCTGAGTGTCCGCTATGGGGACTTTCGCCGCGCCTCTCTGGATCATTGCGGGCTTATCTACTGTTATCTTTGCACAGGGCAGATGTTACGTCTCAGGGAGCTGTTGCTGCCTGCATCGGTTAACCAGTCGTGTCAGCTCGTCAGCAGTACGTTCTCCGTTCCCGGTTGGACGCCAGCGTCTGAATACCCTTTAGGTGACTGGTATGGGAGTCGGTTGTGGGTTTATATGTTGTCCCACCAACCATCATCGCTTAACGCCTTGAGTCGTTTTTCCTCGAAATGATCTTCTATGGCGCGACGGATATAGAGTGAGCGTTCGGCTGCTTTTTCCGGCAGGGGATCGTTAGATTTGTCCTTATCCTGGATAAACGGGCTTACTATCTCTTCCGTGGTGCTGGTGCGTGGTTCAGTCATTGTGCCACTCCCTTCTTGTTATTACTTGTTATGCGAATGGTGACCGGAGTCTGTTGCTGTTTTATGACCTTATTTCGCTATAGCCATTTGTATAAAGCGACAGGTTTTTACTCAAGCGAGATTATACCGGTTGATTGTAGGAAATATGCCATTGTCGTTTAAATTTCCAGTAACGGTTCATGGCGCTTTGCTACTTTTGTGTAAGTCTCAGTGAGCGAAGGTTTTTCTTAACCGTTTGCAATTGCTGCGCCAGCTCCGGCCCCCTTGACATGGCGACGCCCATGGCCAGAACATCGATCACGACAAGGTGTGCGATGCGTGATGTCAGTGGCGTATAGATATCCGTGTTTTCCGGCACATTGATGGGTACATGAATATCACAGGCACTGGCCATCGGCGTGTTGGAAGGGCACAGTGCAATGACTTTGGCAGATTGTTTTTGCACCAGCTGGATGACGTGCAGTAACTCTTTGGTGCGTCCGGTCTGTGAAATAGCGATAACGACATCGTCAGACGTCAGCGTTCCCGCAGACATAAATTGCATGTGCGGATCGGAATAGGCGGCGGTTGTCACCTGCAGGCGTAAAAACTTGTGTTGGGCATCTGTCGCCACAATACCCGAGGCGCCATAGCCATAGAATTCAATCCGTTGTGCCTGGCTGAGCAGGGCGATGGCCTGTTCCAGTTGTTCTGAATTCAGTTGGTCACGGATATCAATCAGGTTGCTGATAGTGGTGTTGAAGACCATCTGCTTGAAGTCGCCAGTGGATTCTTCCCCTGTCACCTCAAACTGACCAAAACTGGCGCCACTGGCCAGACTCTGGGCCAGTTGTAATTTGAAATCCTGAAAACCGTGACAACCAATAGCCCGGCAGAAACGAAGTACCGTAGGTTCACTGACGCCGCAGTGAGAAACCAGATCAGCAATGCTGATATGAATCACATTGGCGGGATGCGCCGCCACATAATCCGCCACCTTATGCTCCGACTTCCTGAGGAGAGGTCGATTTTCATCAATATGTTGCAGCAGGTTCGTTGGGGGCATTGGATGACCGGTTTATTTTTGGGCTGTAGTTATACAACAAGGGTAACAGGGATGATAGTGGTAAGTGCCTATCTTTCTAGCGAGGTTGTCAGTAATTGTCAGTAAAATCAGTGGCCAGGCCTGTAATCTTTTTGTAGTAAAACTACAGTCATGCTGGCATGCGGTTCTGTGTGGGTGTCTTTTTTATTGATGCAGTCCTGAAAAAATGCAGGGCTAACCACTGTATCAGGATGTCAGACAATTGAAGGGGGGAGATACTATTTTCAGGGAATTTTCAGGTCTGTTGAAGGTCTTTTGTAGTTATCAGGAAGGAGGCAAGATGATTCTTTCATTACAGGGTATCCAATGTGCGGCCTTGGTGTCTGATCAGCGCTAATAGCATGAATCGGATCTGCAATAGTTGCGTACAAAACCAGTAAGCCTGTAGTGCTATTTCTATTTTCAACGAATAGTCGTTTTTTGCCCATGTTATCTGTCAGGCAATGACTGTTATGGTTCAGGCAGCCTTCCTTCATTTTATGTTTTTTAATTTTTAAGACTGATGACAAGGATGGAAGGATGTTAAATAACATTTTTGCGATAGTGATTCTGTATTCCCTGCTAACCACCAGTGCGATGGCTTCTCCCGAGGGTAAGTCTGTTTTTATTGTTGGCTATGGCAGTCTGATGCTGTCCCTGACCCGCACGGTGACAGCCCCGGATGTTGCGGATCAGACGCTGATTCCGGTGCGAATCAATGGTTATGAGCGTAGCTGGAACCTTTGGCTTGAACAGTATGACATGCGCATGCTGGCCGCTGAAGAGAAGCCCGGGCGTTTTGTGAACGGACTGGCGTACCGTGTGAATTCACACGACCTGTGGCGTTTTGATGCCCGTGAAGGACATCGTCACTATCGACGTATCCGTTTACCACTCAGTGCCGTTGAACCTTATAACCCACAGGATAGTCGCTGGCTTTTTGAGCACCCGGATGAGATAGAAATCTACATGTATGTGGCGCTTAAGCATGATATTGCAGACGGGGGAAATTACCTGGGCAATGGGTATGATCATATGAACAAAAAGATCACCCGTTCCTATCTGGATGTCGTACTGGCTGGTTGTATGGAAGTGGACGACCGCAATCAGTTACATGGACGCTTTATTGGTGACTGCCATATCAGCATGGGGCTGCGTAAATACCATATTGATGATGACAGGCAGAAGCCCCGTTATCCCCGGGCTCCGGTGAACCTGCTGGACTCTGCCAGAAAGCGGGTCAGGGAGCTGGAAGATTACCTGGAGCAGGACTGGAGTACCTACATGAACCGTATGAACACGGTCTGTGATAACAGCTAGTTCTGACCCGGTGTTGCTCAGGCGCGACGGGCGAGAAACTGGCTGAATTCTGTCGCGGGCAGAGGCTTGCTGATGAAATAT
Organism: Kistimonas scapharcae; assembly: GCF_039540975.1. Taxonomy (NCBI): domain Bacteria; kingdom Pseudomonadati; phylum Pseudomonadota; class Gammaproteobacteria; order Oceanospirillales; family Endozoicomonadaceae; genus Kistimonas; species Kistimonas scapharcae. Next base: position 9,067 of record NZ_BAABFL010000455.1, on the reverse strand, counting down.
CCCTGAACTTCATCGCAGGCATTGTCGCGCAGGAACTGAAGGTGTAAGGGTTTCTCCACGCCTTCAGCGACCACCTTCAGATCCAGGCTGTGTGCCATGGCGATAATGGCGCGGGTAATGGCGGAATCATCCTCGCTGGTATCAAGGCTGCTGATAAAAGAGCGATCGATTTTAAGGGCATCAACCGGGAAGCGTTTCAGGTAGCTGAGCGATGAGTAGCCGGTGCCGAAATCATCGATACTGATCGTCACACCCAGTTGTCGGATGGCATGCAGGGTTTCAATGGTTCGTTCAATGTCATCCATGATCAGACTTTCGGTAAGTTCGAGCTCCAGAAGATGCGGTGGTAGACGGGTTTCATCAAGAATGGTATGGATCAGCTCAATCAGTTGCGTCTGACGCAGCTGACTGACTGAAAGGTTTACGGAAACCCGGATCTCCCATCCCAGGTCCAACCAGGTTCTTGCCTGCTGGCAGGCCTGGCGCATGACAAACTCGCCGATGTCGTTTATCAGGCTGCTTTCCTCGGCAATGCTGATAAAGCGGCCCGGCGTTATCAGCCCTTCTTCCGGATGATTCCAGCGGACCAACGCTTCCGCTTTGGTGATAGTGTCTCCGGCCAGTGTCATCTTAGGCTGATAATAGGTTTCCAGTTCACCATTACTGATCGCCTTGCGCAGACTGGTTTCCAGTGCAATCCGTTCTTTGGAGGCCGATTGCAGGTTCCTGGTATAAAACTGCAAATTATTGCCGCCGAGGTATTTGGCCTGTGCCATAGCCATATCGGCCTGGCTGATCAGGGTCTGTAATTCGCGGGCGTTATCCGGGAACAGTGTGACTCCGATGCTGGCACCGATGATGAGTTCATGGTCATTAATCCGGTAGGGCATGGACACCGCCTGGACAATGGTTTCACCCAGGGTGGATATCGCTTTTTGGCTCGGGTTGTTGTCAATGATGAGGCTGAACTCATCCGCTGCCAGGCGCGCCACACTGTGTGCGTGTGAGGTATGTTGCATGAGGCGACGTGACACCTGCTGCAACAGGTCATCGCCCACCTCATGGCCAAGACTCTCATTGATCTGCTTGAAACGGTCCAGGTCAATGGTGATCAGCGCAAAGGACTGTTGCCTGGCATCGGCATAGGCGATGGCTTCATACAAACGTTCACGAAAGCGGTTGCGATTGGCCAGCCCCGTCAGTGGATCATAATTGGCCAGATAGGTCAGGCGTTCTTCCGTCTGTTTATATTCGGTCAGGTCACGGAACATGCCGACATAGTGTGTAATCCGGCCACTTTGATCGCGAACGGAACTGATCTGTATCCAGATCGGATAGGTATCACCATCCTTGCGGCGTTCAATCAGTTCCCCTTCATAGCGGCCCTGTTCAATCAGTGAACTGCCGATTTGGCTGTAGAGTTCTTCCTTACCGGCATCCGCCTGAAAATCGGCAATGGTTTTATTGATGATGTCGTCGTTACTGTATCCGGTCAGCTCCTTGAACGCCTTGTTGATGGCGACAAAGCGGAAGCGGGCATTCAGGACAAAAATCGCTTCGCTGGTGCTTTGAAACAGGGTGAGGGCCAGGCGGGTCTGCCGTTCGTGTTCCATTTCCAGTGAGATATCCCGGCGTGTGCCCAGCATGCGGCTTGCACGACCCTTGTCGTTCCATTCAACGACCTGGCCGCTGTCTTCTACCCAGACCCAGGATCCATTGGCATGGAGTATCCGGTAACGGGCCCGGTACTGATCGGTTTTATGTCGCAGGTGGGCAATGATCGATTTGCGGACACGGGGCGCATCAGCGGTATGAATTAAAGGCTCCAGGTGGCCTTTGAAACCACTGAGCTTTTCTGTGTCATAGCCAAACAGTTCCTTGAAATGGCTGTGGTAGATCTGCTCGTTTTCCATGTCCCAGTCCCAGAAGCCCAGACGGCTGGCGTCCAGAGCCTGGCTGAGTCGATGTTCACTGTTTTTTAACGCTTCTGTAGTTTCCGAGAGTTCACGGGTCCGTTCTGAAACCATTTGCTCAAGTCCCGCATGGGTTTCCTCCAGTTCTTTCTGGGTATCCCTGACTTTGCGGTTTTCATCGGACAGCAGGTCGCTGAGCGCCTGGTTACGAAAGCGTCGTTCCAGTGACTTGAGGGAAAAACGGTGCGCATAAAGCGCGCAATACAGGACAACACCCAGCAGAATAACCTGGATAAAGGCCCAGATATCCGTTTGGGGTACAGGATTCATCCACAGGGAAAGCGAAACAGGCAACAGGCTGGGCAGGCTGAAACAGATAAAAGCTGGCAGATAGCAGGAAAACAGTACCGCACTTGAAAGAAGTGCAATGGTCAGCAAAAGCTGTGTTGCAGCGAGATCTGTAAAGGTGGAGAACGGCATTAACAGGAGAATGGCTGCCGCAAACGATGCGCCGCTCAGAGCGGTACTCATGCAGAAATACAGCAGCCACTTCTGATGACCATCGGGCTTCGTGTCCTGTGCTTCCCGCAGGAAGCCTGACGCCAGTGCCTGGCGCAATAATCCGAGGGTTGCAAGCCAGGCTGCAATCGGTAACACCAGGCTGGTATTAATCACATTCCACAGCAGCAGTATGACGCCAGACAGGCTGACCCCCAGGATGATGATCATACGCAGTGATCCCTGGTGCAGCAGTTTCAGCTGTTCGGTGCTGATGCGTGCATTAAGCCAGGAATAGGACAGCTTCGCCTGTCGGTCATGCGTTATCTGGGGCGTGGATAACAGGTTGTGTTCCTGCATGATCTCAGCATTTGCGTCTGGGCGTAGCCGGTGCCGGTTGCGCCGTTGTTGTTTTTGTCAGGATGCTTCCATGCCAAGGGTGCAAACGTTCTTGGAAGGGCGGGTAATGGCATCCGGTCATCTTCCCGGTCCATCGTACTGAAAGAAAATGTCACTTGTTCGTGTACGATGGTGCATCTTCTGTTTGCTTGATTATTAAATCGCAATCCACAGTGTGGCTGCAACACACAGGCCAATATTTACCTTCAACATACGACGTTGATCACATAGATGAACCCCTCATACCGTAGAATCCGACAATAGTGGGCGAAATTGCCCGATGCGATGAAGCAGCGTCCAGAAGGCCGTTTCCTGAATTCCCGGTTTATGGGTGCCATGGCTCTCGGTTACACTTGGGGTTTTCAATTTCCTTCCGGCTGCAATAATGGATGTCACTGCAATACTCGACTCTCTCAATGATGCCCAGCGCGAAGCGGTAGCCCAGCCCCTGGGTTCCAGCCTGATTCTCGCAGGCGCGGGCAGCGGTAAGACACGGGTGCTGGTTCACCGCATTGCCTGGTTGATCCAGACGGAAGGGGTGTCGCCCTGGTCCATCATGGCGGTGACCTTTACCAATAAGGCGGCGGCCGAGATGCGGGGGCGTATTGAGCAGATGCTGGAAATGCCGGTGCGTGGCATGTGGGTCGGTACATTCCACGGTTTGGCGCACCGATTGTTGCGGGCGCACTGGAAAGAAGCAGGCTTGCCGGAAAATTTCCAGATTCTGGATAGCGATGACCAGCTGCGCATCATCAAGCGTCTGATGCGTTCCCTGGGCATGGATGAAGCCAAATGGCCACCCCGTCAGGCTCAGTGGTACATCAACGGTAAAAAAGACGAAGGTCTGCGGCCACAGCATATCGAACCGGGTTATGACCTGTTCGAGAAGAATATGCACCAGGTCTACACCGCCTACGAAGAAAACTGTCGTCTTTTAGGTGTTGTTGACTTTGCGGAATTGTTGCTGCGTTCCCATGAACTCTGGCTGGAGCACCCACAACTGCTGGCTCATTACCGGGAACGTTTCCAGCAGATCATGGTCGACGAGTTTCAGGATACCAACGCCGTGCAGTATGCCTGGCTGCGTATGCTCGCGGGTGATAAAGGCAACCTGATGGCGGTAGGCGACGATGACCAGTCCATTTATGGCTGGCGTGGCGCACGTATCGAGAATATCCGTCAGTTTACCCGTGACTTCCCCAAGGCTTTGACCATCCGCCTGGAACAGAATTACCGTTCAACCGGCACCATCCTAAAAGCGGCGAATACCCTGATTGCCAATAATCCGGACCGTTTAGGCAAGGAACTCTGGACCGAAGGGAATGACGGTGAACCCATTCAGGTTTATGCCGGATTCAATGAAGTTGATGAGGCCCGTTTCATTGCTGACCGTATTCAGGATGCGGCGAATAGTGGCATGGCGCGTAGCGATATCGCGATTCTTTATCGCTCCAACGCGCAGTCCCGGGTACTTGAGGAATCCATGCTGCGCAGCGGTATTCCTTATCGCATCTATGGCGGACAACGGTTCTTTGAACGGGCGGAAATCAAGAATGCGCTGGCGTATTTGAGACTGGCCAGCAACCAGGATGATGATCCATCGCTGGAACGTGTGATTAATGTTCCGGCGCGTGGCATTGGTGAAAAAACCGTTCAACAGATTCGGGACGTTGCCCGGAGTGGCGGTGTGTCCATGTGGCGTGCCGCCCGTGAAATGGTCAAGGGTAAGGGACTGACTGCGCGGGCAGCGAATGCGGTGTCTTCCTTCATTGAGCTGGTGGAAGGTTTGTCATCATCGGCCAATGATCTCCCATTGGCTGAGTTGGCGGATCATATTATCAATGTCACGGGTTTGATCGAGCATCACCAGAAAGAGAAAGGCGAAAAAGGCCGGGCACGGATTGAGAACCTTGAGGAATTGGTTTCCGCCTGTAAGGAGTTTGATCCGGAAGACGTCTTCGATGATGAGATGCAGCAGAACCTGTCGCCCCTGGATGCTTTCCTGGCTCATGCGGCACTGGAAGCGGGTGAAACACAGGCAGATCAGTTTGCTGACAGTGTGCAGATGATGACACTGCATTCGGCCAAAGGCCTGGAATTCCCGCTGGTCTTTATGTGTGGCATGGAAGATGGACTGTTCCCACACAAGATGTCCCTGGATGATTCTGGGGGTTTAGACGAGGAGCGTCGTCTTTGTTATGTCGGTATTACCCGTGCCATGGAAAAACTGTATCTGACTTATGCGGAAAGTCGTCGTCTTCACGGGCAGGAAAACTACAACCGACCGTCACGATTCCTGCGTGAAATTCCGGGCGAATTAATGGAAGAAGTGCGCCTTAACGCCACTATCAGTCGGCCTGTCACTGCTGGTGGCGCCACCATCAATGCGGAAGTGCCGGATACCGGTTTGCATCTTGGTCAACGGGTCGCACATGAGGTGTTTGGTGATGGCACGGTGCTGAATTTTGAAGGGCAGGGTGGCCAGGCACGGGTCCAGATTAATTTTGATGACGAAGGCAGTAAGTGGCTGATGGTCGCTTATGCCAAGCTGATGCCCTTGTGAAATAACGGCTACTGTCGCTAGTATGGGCTCGAAGTAAGCATGGCTTACAGGTAATACCGGCCAGCTTTACCACGTTATCGGGGGGAGAGCTGGCTGTTGATAATAAGAAAGTTGGATACCAACACAGGGGGAGATGTATGAAACGCCGTCAGATGCTGACTGCTCTGGGTGTAGGCGCCGCTGGTGCAATGCTGGCGGGTTGTAATGGCAGTGAGCCAGCGCCGCAGGCTGCCGGGCAGGGCACAGTTGAGAAGAAAAAATACCGCTGGAAACTGGTGACATCCTGGCCGAAAAATTTTCCAGGGCTGGGAACAGCACCGGAGCGTTTTGCCGAGATGGTCAACCAGATGAGCGACGGCCGTCTTGAGATTAAGGTTTACGGTGCCGGTGAACTGGTACCAGCGCTGGAAGTCTTTGATGCCGTTCGTACCGGAACCGCAGAAATGAGCCACAGTGGTGCTTACTACTGGAAAGGTAAGGAACCTGCTACCCAGTTTTTCACGGCGGTACCTTATGGTTTAAATGCCCAGGAAATGAGCAGCTGGCTGCACTATGGCGGTGGCATGGAGTTATGGGAAAAACTCTATGAACCTTTCAACCTGAAGCCGTTTGCGGGTGGCAGCACTGGCGTTCAGATGGCGGGATGGTTCAATCGCAAGATCGAGTCACTGGAAGACCTGAAAGGTCTGAATATGCGTATTCCCGGTCTCGGTGGTGAGGTGTTGAAGCGTCTGGGAGGCTCTCCGGTCAATGTACCCGGTGGTGAGCTTTTCACGGCACTGCAAACGGGCCGTATTGATGCCACGGAATGGGTAGGTCCTTATAACGATATGGCGTTTGGTCTCTACAAAGCAGCGAAGTACTACTACTACCCAGGCTGGCATGAGCCAGGTTCAACCCTGGAATTCACGGTTAACCTGGATGCCTGGAAAGAACTGCCGGCAGACCTGAAAGCCATTGTGCAAACGGCAACTCAGGCGGCGCATCAATCGATGCTGGATGAGTATACGGCACGTAACAATATGGCCCTGAATCAGTTGATTAATGATCACGGTGTGCAGGTGTTGAAATTGCCGGATGATGTTTTAAAGAGCCTGCAAGAGGTTGCGGAGCAGGTGACACAGGAGGTGGCGGCGACAAATGATCAGGCGAAGGCCATTTATGAGTCGTTCAAGCGCTTCACCGAACAGGTGACGGAGTATCATAAAGTGTCAGAGATGGCTTATTACGACGCCCGTCTCCTATAACATCACTGTCAGGCGTCACTCAAAGACTATCCAGAATCTGTTTCTGGGTTGAGTGACGCTCATTCATTTGATCACGCGCTTTCTGCGCCTCGTTAATCATATTTTTGGGTTTGGCTTGGTTTGTTGACGGACCATCGCTGCTACCGTCAGTGTTATTTTTGACCGGTTCTGGCATGTCAGGCAGCGGTGTTATGAGACTGGTATCAATATGAATTTTACGTGTTTTCACAGTGGGATCCTCCATGGGAACGGTATCTGAAAAGTGCCAGACACCGTTGGCATCCTGCCATCCGTTAACGGTTTCCTTTTGGGGGGCGGCAATGTCGCCCGGTATATAAGTCTCAAGTTTATTGGCGATGCGTTTGCCTTCATTCAATAGTGAGGTCAATGTATTCGCATCGGGCAGAATATCGTCAAGGGTCGCCAGTGGTTTTCCACTGGGTCCAGGTATAAAAAAGGTGCCGATACCAAGGCGCCAATGAATAATGTAAAGTTGATACGGCGTCCCCAGTCTATTCCATGACGCATAACAGGCTTCCGATGCTGATCTACTGTATTAAAGCAGTGATTACTGCCTTCCTTGTTATTGATAGTAGCTTATCGCCATGCCTTACAGGATTCTATAGAGCCAAAGCCACAACGCTATGATGTTGCCAGTTCCCGCTCCGGTATTTTGGTAATGTGCAACGTGTGTCCGGTACTTTGCAGAAATTGTTCAACGTCGGCCTTGCTGATCACCAGAGTGCTGGTGTTGACCAGCGGATGGCACTGAATCGCATCCTGCTGCCAGACGTCTTCATCAATAACAACAGTCACATGCCTGTCTGGATCATTCACTATGCCGAGCAAGGTCACTGCGCCGGGCTCCAGCCCCAGATACTTTTGAAGGCGTTCAGAGGAGGCCAGCTGAAGTTTACCGATATTTAAAGCCTCGCCCAATCGATTGAGATCGGTGGCTTTGTGATCCGCGACAACGATGAGGAAGTGTCGTTTACCCTTACGATCCTTGACGAAAAGGTTCTTCGTTCTGGCACCGGGCAGGTCAGGTGTTACATGGTTGGCCTCTTCACAGGTATAAACGGGAGGGTGGTCAACGCGTTGAAACGTGATGTTCAGGCTGGTCAGCAGGTCATAGATATCCATAGTCAGTACCTTCAACAGAATCACATGGGGAAATGCGGGATGCATTGTTTTCCCATTTAATCCGCATATAACGACAACGGGTTACTCAGCTTACTCAATTGTGCGTGCAGGCAAAAAGGCATGTTAAGGAAAATTGGTGACGTGCCATGACGTTGGTCAGGCAAGAAGACGTTACGACCTGTTTCGTCTGGTATCGCACGATCGTTTTAAAATCCTGTCCACTACCCGGGGTTGCGTTATCCGAAAAAGCGTTTGTCTTCCGGAGAGCCTGCCATGGCGGGGAATGCATGATGTTGGCATGAACCCTGTAATACTCAGACCAGGAACGGGGGAAGGATATTCAGGGATGAATATATATACAAACGTTTCAGTTCCAGGGAGGAACCGGGGGGTAGGGAAACCCTTTCCATGGAAGGACATCAGGGCATGGATGCCCTGTTCCTATGGAGATACCTTAATTTCCCTGCGTTTATATAAACGACAATGGTTTTTTAAAAAACTATTTTTCACCATTACACTTTCTTTCCACGCAATTTACCTTTCGTTAACACAAAGTGCTTCAGGCTTATCTAATCTCAAACTGTCGGAAGGGAAAACAGACAACAGAAAGTAGCGGAAAAGGAACATTGTTGAGTATCGATGAAAGAGGTAACTATCATGAGCATGTTCTTCGCCAATGACAATAATTTTGTCAAAGCCTGTGGTGGCGGTACTGTCGGATATTGCGTTGCCGTTGCGGTAGACAAGGAAGGTGGTCTGGTTGGTATCCGTGATACCAAAGATGACAGCAAAGAGACCCTGATTTTTGATAAAGGTGAATGGCAGCACTTTATCACTGCAGTCAAAGCTGGTGAGTATGATATTGAGTGAAATAGATCAACTGTTACGACATGAGATATTTCACGAATAATGAACATTCATCGTTGTAAGCATCATGCTATCTGAATTGATAGTGTCATCAACCCAGAGGAATGCTTTCAATTCAGATAGCCAATATTTTAAGTTTGCATTGTGATGACTGGTAATATTAAGCCATCTCTTTAGCCGCAATAACATCAGGAGGCTGTCATGAGTACTGTATTGAAGCAGCAACCCGTTGACGATGTTGTCATTCGCTCTCTGGAGGACAAAGATTTTAAGGCGTTTCTTGCGTTGTCGACCATTATGCATAGGGAATCTGAATATCGTAATTTGTCGTTCAGTGGGCAACGGGTTAAACAGTTCCTGAATCCGCGAGTTCACAGCTAAGAAATCGGCCTGAAAACCCCAGAGCCCAAGTCTTTTCGTATAAAATCCCCTGATTC
>NZ_BAABFL010000454.1:0-35730 GCF_039540975.1 Kistimonas scapharcae | reverse complement strand
CCATGACACGTCTCCTAACCCAAGGAAAACCAGTGTCGTAAGTTTAGACGGGAGAATGGCTTATGTTAGGTGGTAATCAGGTTTAATTTTATTGGCAAGATTATCAATGACACCACGCGCTCGATGAGTATCACTCACAGAAAGAGCTGGCATGCTCTGTGGATTATTATTCGTTCCATTTTTTTGAATAAAAAGTGCAATACTAACAATCGCGCTTAGGACATAGATACAAACTGTAATTGCTGCATTCGCTACAGGTTGAATAACATAATCGGATAGCATTTTTCGGGGGGCTGGCGGTACAACGACAGGTGTTGAATGGGAAGGTTGAAGTCTGCGAAAATCTACGGTACTCGCATTTATGATCTCATCAGCGGCATTGGTTTCCATTTGCCTTCTCTGCTGATCATTAGCCGCTGTCGCACCCGTTGTTATCATCGGAAATCTCGAATATTAACCATCCCTTGAGTTGAGTAATATTTGACTATCGAAACCAAATTTAGTTTCAGATTGTTTTTACATTGATCTTAGCGCCGAGCACAGTAAGTATTTTTATAAAAAACAGCAATATATTAATTTAAAATTAATAACAATCGAATCTATGGGTCAGGCAATTGTTTATTACCTAACCCTGGCGCTCATGAAGGTATTGTCAAACCTGATGCCGAAACAATAACACCATTGTTGTCGGCATAAATATAATGACCGGGAAAAAATGTTACGCCTTTAAAGGTAACAGGCACATTTATTTCGCCGATCCCTTTTTTATCCGTTTTCATGGGGTGCGAGCCTAGCGCCTGGACCCCCAGAGGAAGCTGCGCGATAACATCGACGTCGCGAATGCAGCCATACATGATGATTCCAGCCCAACCATTTTGAGCTGCCTTTTCTGCCAGCATATCGCCCAGACAGGCACGACGCATGGAACCACCGGCATCAACCACCATGACCTTCCCTTCACCGTTTTCATCAACCAGCTCTTTGACGCGGGAATTATCTTCATAGCATTTAACAGTGATGATTTCGCCACCAAACGAAAGTACGCCGCCATAGTTGCGAAAACCGGGTTCCACGACTTGAACCAAGTCAGGGTAAGCATCACACAGATCAGGTGTTACATATTGCATTGTTATTATCCTCAACGTCTGGTGAGGTGATTATTACATGCCAACCAAATTTCGCAATTCAACAGTCGGTGTCAGACAAGAGAAAACCCAAACTTCAAAGGAAAATGCCTGAAAAACTACTCACCGAGTAGACATTCGCCTTAATTAGAGCGAATAAAAAAAGGGCGAAGCATCTGGCTTCACCCTTTTTATCGCACTGGTTAGTGAATGCGATTTACCTTAGTCGATCTTCTGATCCGCCAGGTAGAACCAAGTATCCAGCACGGAATCTGGATTCAGGGAAACCGTCTCAATCCCCTCTTCCATCAGCCACTTGGCCAGATCCGGATGGTCAGATGGGCCCTGACCACAGATACCGATGTACTTACCGGCCTTGCGGCACGCCTGAATCGCCATGGAAAGCATCGCCTTCACAGCCGCATTCCGTTCATCAAACAGGTGCGCAATGATGCCGGAATCCCGATCCAGCCCCAAGGTCAGCTGGGTCATATCGTTGGAACCGATAGAGAATCCATCGAAATACTCGAGGAATTCACTGGCCAGAATTGCGTTGGAAGGCAGCTCGCACATCATGATGACACGCAAACCGTTCTCGCCACGACGCAGGCCGTTTTCTGCCAGCAGATCAATAACCTGCTTGGCTTCACCAACGGTACGAACAAATGGGATCATCAGTTCGACGTTAGTCAGACCCATTTCGTCACGCACCTTCTTCATGGCGCGGCATTCCAACTCGAAGCAATCACGGAAACTGTCAGACACGTAACGGGAAGCTCCACGGAAGCCCAGCATCGGGTTCTCTTCTTCCGGCTCGTACAGACGACCGCCGATCAGGTTCGCATATTCGTTGGATTTGAAGTCAGACATCCGGACGATGACTTTCTTCGGATAGAAGGCTGCCGCAATAGAAGCCACACCTTCCACCAGTTTCTCAACGTAGAAGTCAACGGGGCTGGCATAACCGGAGATGCGCTTGTCAACGCTACTGCGGATATCCGCCGGCAGGTTGTCATAGTTGAACAATGCTTTCGGGTGAACACCGATCATCCGGTTGATGATGAACTCCAGACGTGCCAGACCAACACCCGCATTTGGCAGTGCCGCAAAGTCAAAGGCACGGTCCGGGTTACCGACGTTCATCATAATCTTGAACGGCAGATCCGGCATGCTGTCGACACTGTTGGTACGAATATCGAAGTCCAGCTTGCCTTCATAGATCATGCCGGTATCACCTTCCGCACAGGAAACGGTGACAGCCTGACCTTCACTGAGTTTTTCCGTGGCATCCCCACAACCGACAACGGCCGGAATACCCAGTTCACGGGCAATGATCGCCGCGTGACAGGTTCTGCCACCACGATTGGTCACGATCGCGGCAGCCCGCTTCATGATCGGTTCCCAGTCCGGGTCGGTCATATCGGTGACCAGCACATCGCCGGGTTGAACCTTGTCCATTTCAGACAGGTTATGGATGACCTTAACCACACCGCTACCGATCTTCTGGCCGATACTGCGGCCTTCCACCAGAACCGTCCCTTTCTCGCTGAGCAAGTAACGTTCCATGGTGTTGCCTTCACTACGGCTCTTAACCGTTTCCGGACGGGCCTGAACGATATACAGCTCACCATCATCACCATCTTTCGCCCATTCAATATCCATGGGGCGCTCGTAGTGCTTTTCGATGATCAGCGCCTGACGCGCCAGGGCCTGCACTTCATCATCCGAAACGGAGAAGCGCTGACGTTCCGCCACATCCACGTCAATGGTTTTTACCGAACGGCCCGCACTGTGGTCATCGGTATACATCATTTTAATGGCTTTGCTGCCCAGGTTGCGGCGGAGAATCGCATGACGACCCGCTTCCAGGGTCGGCTTGTGCACGTAGAATTCGTCCGGATTCACGGCACCCTGTACAACCGTTTCACCCAGGCCATAAGAGGACGTAATGAATACCGCATCACGGAAACCTGATTCAGTATCCAGCGTGAACATAACACCAGAAGCCGCGGTTTCACTGCGCACCATGCGCTGAATACCGGCAGACAGCGCCACTTCACGGTGATCAAAACCCTGGTGCACCCGATAGGCGATCGCACGGTCATTGAACAGGGAAGCGAACACTTCTTTTACGGCGTGGATGACATTGTCATAACCACGAATATTGAGGAAGGTCTCCTGCTGGCCTGCAAAAGAGGCATCGGGCAGGTCTTCGGCAGTGGCAGAGGAACGAACCGCAACAGAGAGGTTCTCATTACCATTCTGCAGGCTGGTGAAAGCTGTACGGATAGCATCTTCCAGCGCAGGCTGGAACGGCTCATCCATCACCCACTGGCGGATATTGGCGCCCGCCTCGGCCAGTGCGCGGACATCGTCCACATCCAGGGTGTCGAGCAGCGAGTGAATGCGTTCATTCAGGCCGCTCTTTTCCAGAAACTCCCGGTACGCCTTTGCGGTGGTAGCAAACCCTCCGGGAACAGACACCCCGGCGCCCGCCAGGTTACTGATCATCTCTCCCAGAGAGGCGTTCTTGCCGCCCACACGTTCAACGTCACCTGCTCCCAGGTGCTCAAAGGCAATTACATACTCTTCCAAGGTATCACCCCCTGATTTGGAACTTTATCCGGGTTCCCGGCAAAAAAGTCAGTGGCTCGAACAAGGTCGCACAAGTATAAACGGAAAATGCGCAGGTTCGGAGCCCTTTGTCAGCAACGTCAGATGGCCGTACTATACGACCAGCAGACACTGGTTGTGAATCCCGTCACCAAGGATTAGGGACTTTTACCTATCTGAAAGCGCGTCTTTGTAACACGAACAAACAGCCAGTGCCTATGATTTTTGTCAGTTTTTCTGGCAGTTGGGCACCTTTGAAGCCACTTCCGTGGTCTGGAACACAGGAATGAAACGCAAAGTTTATTTTATCTCGGACGGTACCGGCATTACCGCGGAATCCTTTGGCAAGAGTCTGTTGGCGCAGTTTGACCATGTAGAGTTCGATAACCTCACCCTGCCCTACGTGGATACCCCGGAAAAAGCCCAGGCGGTAGTCGCCGACATTAATCGGCAGGCAGAAATCAGTGAGCACAAGCCACTGCTCTTCAGCACCATCATTGATGAGCAAATCAGCGAAATCATGAAAGGCGCCAACGCCTATACAACGGATATTTTTCAAGCTTTCATGCCCGGACTGGAACAGGAATTGCGCCAGCACGCCATGCACAAGATTGGCCAGAAGCGCGCCATCACCGCCAATACCCAGTACAACCAGCGGATTGATGCTGTTCACTTCGCCCTCGATAACGACGATGGCGCCAAGACTCGCTATTACGACAAAGCGGATGTCCTGATCATTGGCGTCTCCCGCTGCGGAAAGACTCCCACCTGCTTGTATATGGGCCTACAGTTCGGCATTCGCGCAGCCAACTATCCGATCACTGAAGATGATCTGGATATGATGCGCCTGCCCGCTATCCTAAAAGAGCACAAAAACAAACTGTTTGGCCTGACCATTGATGCCGAGCACCTGGCGGCGATTCGTAACGAACGCCGGCCTAACAGCCGCTATTCGTCTGCCCGACAGTGTGAAATGGAAGTGAATGAGGTGGAGCAGATGTTTCAGCGGGAAAACATCCCCTATATCAATACCACACGTTATTCGGTTGAGGAAATCGCGACGCGCATTATTGCCCAGACCGGCATTGAGCGTCGGTTGAAATAAGGCCGAAAATTGTTCAGAAGAAAAAACGCCCAGCAAAAGACTGGGCGTTTTCCATAGCGATCAAATCACAAACAGATCCATGAAAGCGTTGACGGGCGTGGCTTCCAGCTTCGCCTGGTCCTTGCACAAATCAAAGATTGCATCGGAACGACCTGCCGGGAAACGGGTCGCCAGGTTAGCCTTGAACTTGGCTTCCAGCAGCGGAATCCCTTCTTCACGACGGCGACGATGACCAATCGGATACTCTACCGCCACTTTCTCTGTGCTGGAGCCATCCTTGAAGAACACCTGGATAGCATTCGCAATAGAACGTTTCTCCGGCTCGTGATACTCACGGGAATAACGCTCATCTTCCAGGATGACCATCTTCTCACGCAGTTCATCAATTTCTGGATGTGCTGCGTGGAAGTCATCTTCATAGTGCTCAGCCACCAGGTTGCCAAACAACAGCGGCACAGCTGTCATATACTGGAGACAGTGATCCCGGTCAGCGGCATTGGCCAATGGGCCGACCTTGGAGATGATCCGGATTGCGGATTCATGGGTGGTGATTTCAACCCGCTCGATCTCATCAATACGTCCTTTCACCTGATCATGCAGGCGAACCGCAGCTTCAGCGGCAGTCTGGGAATGGAACTCAGCCGGGAATGAAATCTTGAAGAGCACGTGTTCCATGACATAACTGTCATAAGGACGCTGGAATTTGAATTCCTGCCCCTTGAACAGCACATCATAAAAGCCCCACTTGGGCGCACTCAGTATACCGGGAACCCCCATCTCGCCACGCATGGCGATATCCGCCAGACGAACCGCACGAGAAGTCGCATCGCCGGCCGCCCAGGACTTTCGAGAACCCGCATTCGGGGCATGACGGTAAGTACGCAGAGACTGGCCATCCACCCAGGCATGGGAAAGGGCTGCCAGTAGCTGTTCACGGTTTGCACCCTTCAGTTTCGCGACCACGGCGGTTGAGGCCACCTTCACCAGCACCACGTGATCCAGGCCGACCCGGTTATAACTGTTTTCCAGCGCCAGACAGCCCTGAATCTCGTGCGCCATGATCATGGCTTCCAGTACAGCACGCATGGTCAGCGGTGCCTGGCCATCGGCGATGCGCTTCTGGGACAGGTAATCGGCCGCACCCAGGATGCCGCCCAGGTTATCAGACGGATGCCCCCATTCAGCCGCCAGCCAGGTATCGTTGTAATCCAGCCAGCGGATAATACAGCCAATGTCCCAGGCGGCTTTTACCGGATCCAGACGGAAGGATGTGCCTGGCACTCGTGAACCGTGGGGAACCACTGTTCCTTCAACGATGGGGCCAAGATGCTTGGTGCACTCGGGAAAGCGCAGCGCCAGCAGACCACAGCCCAGGGTATCCATCAGGCAGTTACGGGCGGTATCCAGCGCCTCTTCCGACTCAATCTTGTAATTGAGAACATAATCAGCGATATCCTGCAGTACCTGGTCGTAATCAGGACGTTCATTTACATCAACGTTTGCACTCATTGTTTTCTCTGACTTCTGGTTGTAAGACGTTACTAATGCAGTACTACGATTCTTAGCGTTCTTCTACGCCAACCCAGGAACGAGGTTCCGGGCCGATATACTCAGCCGATGGGCGGATAATCCGGTTATTCGCACGTTGCTCCATCACGTGGGAAGCCCAGCCGGTCAGCCGTGAACAGACAAAGATCGGCGTAAACAGCTTGGTTGGAATACCCATAAAGTGGTAAGCCGAGGCATGGAAGAAGTCCGCATTGGGGAACAGCTTTTTCTCATCCCACATGACCTGCTCAATGATTTCCGATACCGGATACAGCACGGTATCACCCACTTCTTCGCCCAAGACCTTTGACCACTCCTTGATGATGCCGTTCCTTGGATCAGAGGTTTGGTAGATTGCATGCCCGAAGCCCATGATCTTGTCCTTGCGTTCCAGCATGCCAAGAATGGCTTCTTTCGCTTCTTCCGGTGACTGGAAACGTTCAATCATTTCCATGGCCGCTTCGTTGGCACCACCATGCAGCGGTCCACGGAGCGATCCGATTGCTGCAGTCACACAGGAATGCATATCCGACAGCGTGGATGCACAGACACGGGCCGTAAACGTCGACGCATTGAATTCATGCTCAGCATAAAGAATCAGGGAGGCATCCATGCAGCGACGATGATTATCCGCCGGTTTTTTACCGTGCAGCAAATGCAGGAAATGGCCAGCAATGGTGTCATCATCCGTTTCTGTTTCAATGCGCACGCCATCGTGACTGAAGCGGTACCAGTAAAGGAGGATTGAAGGAAATGCTGCCAGTAACCGGTCAGTCACATCCTGCTGCTGGCTAAAATCAGTTTCCGTTTCCAGATTACCCAGCATGGAGCAACCGGTTCGCATGACATCCATGGGATGCGCATCCGCAGGAATCAATTCCAGACATTGCTTCAGCGGTTCAGGTAATCCACGTAAACCCTGCAGCTTCTTTTTGTAATTCGCGAGTTCTTCACTGTTTGGCAACTCACCGTGAAACAACAACCAGGCGATTTCCTCAAACGTGCCGTATTTCGCCAGTTCATGGATGTCGTAACCCCGGTAAGTGAGACCGGTGCCGCTTTTGCCCACGGTACAGAGTGCCGTCTGTCCTGCCGTCTGGCCGCGGAGGCCGGCGCCGGTCAGTTTCTTCTCAGCCATACGTGCTCCCTCTGGTTCTTGTGTGTAAGAGACGTCGTTAAGAATTGTTGCTAACGCGTTGTTCTGCCAGTTTATTCTTCGCCCTTTTCTACAAACAGACGATCAATAGTCTGCTCGTAGGTGTGATAATCAAGAAAATCGTACAGATCCATCCGGGTTTGCATGGTGTCGACTACCTGGGTTTGATCTCCATCATTCAGCAGGTGCTGATAGACGTTCAGCGCCGCCTGGTTCATGGCGCGGAATGCACTTAACGGATAGAGCACCATGGCAATACCGGCATCCCCGAGCTCCTGGCAATTGAACAGCGGCGTTTGACCAAATTCCGTGATATTGGCCAGAACCGGTACCGTCACAGCCTCAACAAAACGACGATAATCGTCCAATGTCTGCATGGCTTCCGGAAAGATCATGTCGGCACCCGCATCAACACAAAGACAGGCTCGCTCGATGGCCGCATCCATACCTTCTACGGCCAGCGCATCGGTACGGGCCATGATGACAAAGCTTTCATCGGTACGGGCATCCACCGCCGCTTTAACCCGATCAACCATCTCCTCCTTACTGACAATGGCTTTGTTGGGGCGATGACCACAGCGCTTCTGAGCCACCTGGTCTTCAATATGAACGGCTGCTGCACCTGCCCGGGTCATTTCCTTGATGGTTCGGGCAATATTGAACGCCCCACCCCACCCCGTGTCGATATCGACCAGCAGTGGCAGACTGCTGGCCGCCGTGATCCGGCGCACATCTTCCAGCACATCATTCATGGAGGTCATGCCCAGGTCCGGCAAGCCATAGGAGGCATTCGCTACCCCGCCACCTGACAGGTAAATCGCCTGATGCCCTGTTTTCTCGGCCATCATGGCGCAATAGGCATTGATGGTCCCCACCACCTGCAGTGGGTTGTTCGCTTCAACGGCCTTGCGAAACTTCTGGCCGGGTGTCAGTTCGGTCATACGCGGTTTCCTGTTGTTCGTACAGTCGTTGTCATCGCTACTGTTTTAGTACAGCCTGCCCCACTGTCACGGCGGCGCAGCCTCAAATCCTGATTTAATCCGTTCTTCCAGCCGGTTACGGGAGACACGGATATGTCGGCGCATCAACAATTCCGCCAATTCACCGTCCCGATCGGCCAGGGCATCAATAATCTGCTGATGTTCAGTAAATGCTCTCAGAGGACGATTCTGTTGCGTACTGAATCGATAGCGATACATGCGAATCAGGTGGTAAAGTTCACCGCAGAGCAACTCGACCAGCTTGCGATTGCCTGAGGCGCTGATAATCCGGTAATGAAAGTCCAGATCCCCTTCCTGCTGGAAGTAGGCAATACCCTCTTTAAGTTCGGACTGTTCGCGATGCTGGTCCAGCAAACGACGCATATCGTCAATCTGGGCCTGGGTCATATTGGCAGCCGCCAGGCGACAGGCCAGCCCTTCCATGACTTCACGGATATGGTAGATATCAAGGAGTTCTTCGGTAGAGAGAGACACCACTCGTGTGCCGCTGTGAGGTTCACGAATCACCAGTTTACAGCCTTCAAGGCGACGGATGGCCTCTCGCAAGGGGCCACGGCTGATACCGTACTGTTCCGCCAGCCCGGATTCACTGAGTTTGCTGCCACCCGGAATATCACCACGCACGATGGCACGCTGGATATGCGTGAACACACGATCGGACAACGTGCGGGGTTCCGGCTGATTCATGAACGTTTTATTATTCTTGATATTGTCGACAATTAATCGGTGATGCTGAGCTTATATAGGTATAAACCGAGCGTCAAGGATACAATTGTCAACAATACTGTCTTATTTCAGGAAGGTGACCTCAAAGGAACCGGTTGAAGCGTGCTGCCTTATCACCATGCCCTCTTCTGCCACGACTGGCGCCATATCCAGTGGTCGGGCGAAGGGCTTGTTATCAAGGGTTTGCTGATGCAGGGCTTCTTCCGTGGTCATGACAACCACATAGCGTTCACCTAATCTCGGGTTTATCGCAACAATACCTTCAATGTAGGCATAGCTGTGCCAGGTTTCGGGATTTAAGCGGTAGATTGCATCGGTGACCAGACGGGTTGGGCGCCGGGCTGAATCCAGAAACAGCAGACTGGGATACATCACATCCTGATTGGAAAAACTACGCACTCGAATGGCAGAGCTGGGCTTATCATCCGGGATCACATAGCCACTGTAGTAACTCATCCCTGTCGGAAAATCGAACAGTGGCGTGAAGCGATTAAATTCATCATATTTGGCCTGATCGACACCGAGCTTTTCAAAATTTCGTACATCCATCTGGATACAGCAGCCATCGCTAAAGGCTTTTGCCAGCTCGGCATCACGCGCACGTTGCGGCCGACGTCGCTGTTCACGGTCTGCATCCAGAATCCCTGCCAATTCTGGGCTCAAGGCAATATTCTTCGACACAGGTGCAGGTAACTCTTTTAGCAATAACTCATTGCCATCGGTAAAGTCATGGCTTCGACTGCCAATCCCCGGTAGTTTGGGACGTTTGAAAGCTTGTGCCCGCTGCTCCGTGGTAATTGCAGTATTCTGTATCCGCCCTTCTGCATCAGTCCAGGTGTAATACGGTTGACCATTTTCACTGCGGACAAAACCGCGCCCTTCCAGCGCATCTGCATCCACATAACTGCTGGCGCGTTCGCCGGACCCGAGTACATACTGGTCTCGCGGTTTGATATCGGACTGGTCTGAATAAAAGCTGCTTTGTACCGTACCGTCAGCATCCACCCAGGTGAAGTAGCGACGTTTTTTTTCTGAGGACGGCGTAAAATTCTGGTAGGCAATAGAAGTGGGGTTATCGTAAGGATCTATATAACTGGATAAACTGATACGGTGACGAACTTCGTTCTGCTGTTCCTTGAATTCTTCATCCAGAAACAGATTTCGAACCTTTCCGGTCTCATCGATATACGTAAAATAGCGTTCCGCGCCATTAGCAGGTAATACCGCAAGACCTGCCATCACACTCAACACAAACACACTGCCAGAACAGCACCGGGTTATTATTCTCATACTGCCGCCCTCCCGGGTTCCATCTTCCCTGCTTAGCGCCCGGCTTTCAAGCCAATTGGCGCATCAGCTGATCAGAAACGGGTCCGGTAAGAAAGAGAGAAGATATAGGCGTTAACACTGGTTTCAAGATCCATCCCGGCATAGGGGTTGTAAACCAGATCGGTGATGCCGTCACAGTTGACGTTACAGCTGGTACCTGCAGGGATTTCCTGCTTGGACCAGAAATACTGGAAACCGACATCCACGACAGATTCCTTATCCCACTGGTAGCCAAAGCCCAAACCGATAATGTGGGCATCCCCCAGGGGCGCCATGATATCGGCTTTGTCTGCCGGGATGGAGGATGGTCGGTTTTCATAGCCCCAACGCAGACTGAGACGGTTGCTGACATCGTATTCAAAACCAATCGCCCAGCTCCACTTACTCTCATACCCACGAGGCATAGTGATCCTGTTGGGCTGTGCGTTTGCTGGCGCCAGAATCGTCGCAAACTGCATGGCCATGACCTGTCTATCGAACTCAATGACGAAGTTCTCCCAGACATCGTAATCGGTCCACTTTAAATCAAAGTTCATGGTCAGCTTAGGCGTCAGATCGACACTCACCCCACCGGAAATATGCTGCGGATAGGTGAGCTTCATGGAAGCAATGCCTTCTTCTTTCTGCTTGGCGCTGATGGGTCCAACCAATGCTGCGCCGAAGATGGACGGGTTGTAGACACCGGCAAAACCTTTCATAAATTCAAAGAAACCATCGGAATACTCAAAGGAATAATTCCCCTTGAGATTCATCTTCGCTTCGCTTTGATAAACCAGCCCGAAACGCAGCCAGTCGTAGGGTTTCCAGCGCAGGCCGAGGTTGTAGGTAGGCGACAGAGTTTCAGTCATTTCCAATGACATATCCGCCATATTGGCAAAGGGGTTGGCATCCCCCTGACAGATATCAAGAAAAATAGCCGTTAACACATTAATAACTGCGGTATCACAAAACAGGGTTTGTATTGCCGGGTTAGCATTCAATGCCAGCAGGTCATTCGGGCTGCGGAATTTCTGCTCCATCGCCAAGGCCTGGTGAGAAAAACCAACGGACAATCCGACATCTAATTGATCATTGATTTTGTAACCAATGGATGGAGACAAATAAGTAATGCGCTGCAACGCTACTTTCTGTCCCTGGAATGCCGCAGGATCATCACCCTCATCCCGGCTGAAGCCCAGCGCCATAGGCGCATAAAGATTGTTGGCAAACGTGAACTTTGAACCCGGTGGATTGAAGGACACACCATTAAGCGGAGCAATCAGTGCGGGTACCGAGGTCAGTCCGACACCGGGAATATACATGGCTGGGGTTGCAGTCTGACTTTTGGTGTAGGAGACGGGATCATTATCCGCATCAAACCCAAAGAAGTCGTAATTTTCACCGGGTTCAAACTCTGCCCGGATATCCATATAAGCGGCAATGATCTTGGTTTCAAACTGCCGTCCTTTCAGATCGACCAGTCCAGCCGGGTTGTAATGCACATTATCCAGCCCGACAAAGTCCGCCGTGACTGCATTGGCCATGGCCATGGCTTTCGGGTTACCGATGGTAAGGTTCTGAGCCATCTGCGCCTGAATTGGTGACACGAAAAAGTACGTAAGTACTAGTAGCGTTGCCCACCATCCCGGTCTGTCATAGCCTGAAAAAGTCCTGATCATACTGCGCATTTCTTCTTGTTCTTGTTATTAGATCAGCTGTCAGCCAGCATTCGCTTGTCTTGCTGCCCCAGATAACCGGGGGCATTAACAGCCAGAACAACTACTCCGCCTTCAGACCCTCCAGGTCGAGCGGCAGCGAAAAGCCCAGCAGGATATCCGGGGAATCCTCGGTCAGGCCGAAACCCGCATTGATATTGACGATATAGGTGGGCGACATCCGCAGCCCCAGTGACATATTGATAATCCCCGAGGTGCTGGAGGGTGAATCCACGCTCCGGCCATCCTTGAACGTGAACACACTCTCCCGGCTGTAAGACATCTGATAGGACGCACTCATGGAAACGTCATAGGAGAGCGAATAGGCAAATCCCATATTCATGGAATAACTGTCGCCCGGGTTTACGGATGACAGGGTCAGGGTATCCTGATTGGGGTTGAGGTTACGGTTGGTCGGATCACCCTGGTACTGGTTCAGACCCGTCTCTTCGAAATTGATGTTGTAACCAACGGAACCAAACAGTACGACCGGATCCAGAACATGGGAAAGGCTTGCCCCGAAACCGAGGGAGAAATAACCACTCCCCGTGGAAAGATCCTTGTCAGGATTGATCTCGTAGGGACTCTCGCCGGTTTTCAGATTAAAGGAGCTGTTCAGCGTCAGGGACGGGCGACCAGGGCGAACCTCAAACGGCTGCCAACGCAGGCTCAAACCGATATCGCCCACCCCATACACCGTTTTTTCTTTACTGATATAGCTGCCAGCCGCCACCGACTTATTTTCGGAATACTTGGCAACCAACGGAATCCGCACCGAGAACGTCAGGTTGTCCCAGATGCCGTAATCAAAACTGAATGTATTGGTGAAGGTATGGTCCGTCGTATTCCGGACAAAATTGGTGACAACCTCAGTACCATTGGTGCCGGTGGCATTGGCGAAATCAATCCGGGCGTCACGGGTATTGGAATAATTGAAGGAATAGGTCAGCCGGGTATCACCGGATTTCAGCAGCGAATAACTTTTCTCCGCCGCCTGAAAAACTTCCTCAAGCTGCTTGCTCTGGTCGGCGTCACCGTCTTGTTTAGCCAGAGCACTGCGGGCGTCTGATGAGTCGGCGGCGGCAGCGTACCCGGTCCAGGCCAGGCCGCCAAGGGCAATCCCCATGGTCAACGCAGAAATGCGAAACTTCATCCTGATACGCTCTTGTTATTGTTATTTTTTATTCTTTTATTGCCGGTGATACTTCTGGTGGTGTCATCCGGCTGTGATCCAGTCACGGCATTCTACCGGTTTTTCTCTACCGATGTTATTGCCGTTTATAAGACATACCACCGACACTTGCGCCAACCTCGCCACTGCTTGTGGCATTTTCCAGCCGACGAATAGCCGCAGCATCCTTCAGACGGTTTTCCATTGGATTGTTAAACTGCGGGAATTCCTGAAAAGCCAGATAGTTGATGGTGCTTTCATCCACGACCCGCATATCTTCATTACGCAATTCCAGGTTTGGCAGCGGCGCATGACCGTTCGGGAACACGATAAACAGAACATTACGATCCCAGACTTCCTTAAAACGCTCAATGGTAAAGCTGATATTTCCGACTGCCGGGTCTGCCACATAGACATGGCCGTTATACACTTCCCGCACCACCACGAAATGCTTAAAGCCTGCGTATTCGATGGGAACAATAGCCGGGTGATCCAGCTCAGCCAAATCATCCATGCTGGCGCGAAATCCACCGCTTTTATGGCCGATGGCGCGGGTGAAACGCTTCATATCCAGCAGGGAGAAACCGCGTCGGGCAACAATTTTGTCAGCTTCACCGAATTTGAGCAGCCCTTCCATGACCTGACGTTCTGTCAGATTTCGGCCCAGGTAGTAATCCAGCAGTGTCGTGAGTGCGGCAGAACCACAACTGTAGTCATAGGTCTGCCGGATGATGTTCTTGTATTTCAGTTTGGCGAGCGGCTCGACAGCCGTTTGGTCGGTCACCGGGATATTGGCGGCCTGCTGTTCAAAGTAGACCGTCCCCTCGTCCTTTGGCTTGACCTCAAACGCGGTATTGACGCCGAAAACGGCAAGCAGGCTGCCCAGCAGAATTTCAATCATGGAAGTCGGTCTTTTGTTGTTTTTATTATTTGTACTTTCGTGCAGTTTAAGTAAAAAAGGCCGACCGGTAAACCGGTCGGCCTTTTATTCATCACGTTATACGAACTTAGTGTGCATACACAGTGAGACTATTGGTGGTCATGTTCAGGCCAGTGATAGCCAAACCACCTAGGTTTCCATCACCAACATATATATCACCAACCGTGATGTTAGCGTTGGTCATCGGCGCATCAATTACTAACTGGTTGCTCGCATTAACATCAATAGCAACAGTACTAATACCAGAAGTCAGGTTTACGTCTGACAATGTTACAGAGCCGACACCGTCACCAGTTCTGCCTGTGCCGCCAAGCTCACCGCTCTTGTAATACACTTTATCAGCAACGGCAATTTTGGCGCCGAGATCTGCCGAGGCACCTACCAAAGCGGCGTAGGTTGGGTCAAAATCAGGACTTGCGGAATCTGCACTTGCTGACGGATTAGCCGCCAAATATCCTGCCGCTTGACCATCAACTTCGGTTTTCTTTGCACTCAATGCAGCAACAGTTTTATCTGCAGTATCAGCATCAAGAACGCCAGCAACATAGGTGACTTCACCCAAGGTAACGTTCATTTGCTGAGTAACACGAATACCGCTGCCAGTATCTGGCGCATAAACATACATATCTGTACCGACAAGATTAAGACCGTTCAGCTCTACCGCACCGATAGTCTGATTGAACTGGTCATAAGTATCATCAGTCGCGCTACCAACCTGAATGCCACCAACTGAAATCGATCCATTATTGATACCCGGCATGGTTACTTTCACGGCATCGAAAGTGCCGTAAGGATTCTCAGAACCATCAATAACGGTAACCTCAGTGCCTGTCATATCCAAAGTGGATATTTTGATATCGTTAAGTGCTACAGTACCGCCATCTTCAACACCATTAGCAGCATTAGGATCAATATCGGTAAAGCTTACCCGCCCGATTGACTGATTGATAATCGCATCAACACCGATACCTTTTTTGCCATCAAGGGCGTAGACATACATGTCTGTGCCATTCATAGCAATATCCTCAATATTCAGCTGACCCAAGCTGGCTGCGCTGGCATCACCTGTACGAATCGCATCAACTTCAACATCCATTTCCATTGCAGTGATGCCGACTTTGATAACATCGCCAGCAGCCTTGATTCCAGCACCTGCACTTCCGTTTAAGTCAGACTTCTCCAGCATATCAATGTTGATTGTCTGGCTCAGAGCACCACCATTGTTATCAAGCGTAATACCTTCAAGACGGATAGAACCTTCATCGGTATAAGTCACAGCACCGACTTCAGCCTGCATTTCCATTTCAATGGTGATACCAGACTGCCCCGTCATTTCAGACATGGCTTCGTCTTCCAGCGCTTTCAGTTCAGCCTGGGCTGTGGCAGCCATGACTGAGGAGATGGCAATTGCCAGAGGCAGTTTCTTAAGGCCTTTCATTATTATTAGTCTCCAGTTGCATGTTCAGGCGTTAGCCTTCCCTGTACTGCAATGCAGTGTACATTGCATGTCGGACCGGGAGCGACCCGGACCGCCTTCCACGTCCCTTCCACGACGGCTCAACTGAGGGCGGACGCACGAAGCCGATTGGATTCCTGCGGAACCCGCGGTTACCAGAGCGTCCAGAGGAACACGGCCGCCAGACTGACCGCGAGGCAGGCATTGCCGGCGCAGACCAGGGCTTCGGTATTCCGGGCGTCGACGGAGTGTCGGTCTGAGGATGGGTCTCTGAACATTGTGAGGTTTCCGCTTTATTGTTCTTATTATGCTTGCTTTATTGTTCTGTCTGTTTTGCCGGCGTTTTTTCAAACCTGCCGGACAACAGTTTTATTATTGTGCGCTGTGGCTCAACCTGTTCAAGGTATGCGGAATTTTATAACTGCTTTGGGACATAAGTGCAAGCTTTGTCAATAAAGTGTCAACAAAGCATTGAATATTGACTAATAGGTCAATGTTTTAGACCGCACTCATCCTTCGTTAGTTGGATATTGTCGTTTGGTTTGGGCAATGCATTGCGGTATGTCAGTGAGAATGCGCATTGCTTCCTTTTGAACGCATGGCATCCGGTATACAATGCCGGCCAAACCGCAGTGAAACACTTCCATGAAACACCTTTCCATCACCGAACTGCCGCACCTGACGGATTCCGTCCAGTGGTTTGAGCGTCTTCGGTCGCTGGGCAATGCGCTGATGCTCGACAGTGTGGCCCGCTCCAGCGGCGACTACCGTTACCGGTACGATATCCTGACGGCCGCACCGGAAAATCTTTACCGTCATAAGGACGGCATCACCTGGTGCAAGTCGTCAACAAGCGACACCTGGCAGCCATTGGCCACTGCGCCCTTCGAAACGCTGCATGCGGCACTCCCTTCTCCGGTTGATAGTCAACAAATGCCGTTTACTGGTGGTCTGGCCGGATACTGGGGTTATGAGCTGAATGAAAGTCTGGAGCCAGGTCGAATCAAACCGCGCCGGTCATCGCATCCGTCCATGCTGGTAGGGCTCTACCTGTGGGCCGTGGTGGTGGATCATCATACCGGCAGAACCTGGCTGGTGGCGCATCCGGATATGTCAGAAGAAAAACGCCACCGTATTGAACAGCGACTGCATAAACCGGCAACAGTATTTTCTTCAGCGTTCCATCTGAATACACCCTTCTCTGCCAGCATGTCGCCGTCCGAATATCAAAATGCTTTCCAGCACATCAAGGACTGGATTGCCGCCGGTGACTGCTACCAGGTCAATCTGACTCAACGCTTTTCTGCCGACTACCAGGGTGACCCGTGGTCAGCTTATCTGGCGTTGCGATCAGCCAGCCCGACGCCATTTGCCGCATTTCTGGATTTTGAAGAACTCAAAGTACTTAGCCATTCGCCGGAACGCCTGCTGCGATCCGACAATGGAGAAGTGGAAACTCGCCCAATCAAAGGAACCCGTCCACGCGGCCGCGATACAGATGAAGATATCGCTACGGCTGCAGAGTTGCTGACCAGTGAGAAGGATCGGGCAGAAAACCTGATGATCGTTGATCTGCTTCGCAACGATTTGGGTCGCAACTGCAAACCGGGTTCGATTAAAGTCCCCGTCTTGTTTGGCCTTGAAAGTTACGCCAACGTCCATCATCTGGTCAGCACAGTGACCGGCCAGCTGGCGGAAGGTCATGACAACTTGATGTTACTGCGCGATGCGTTCCCCGGTGGCTCCATCACTGGCGCACCCAAGATTCGTGCGATGGAGATTATTCGCGAGCTGGAACCGGTCCCACGCTCCGTGTATTGCGGCGCGATTGGTTATATCAGCAGCCACGGTCGGATGGATACCAATATTGCCATACGCACACTGGTGGCCGATGGCCAGCAGATTCATTGCTGGGGTGGCGGCGGTATCGTGGCAGATTCCGATTGCGAGATGGAATACCAGGAATCCATCACCAAGGTAAGAAACCTGATGAATGTTCTGGAAAACATGGAAGCTGAACGGGTAGCACTCTAGCCCTACCCGTCCATCAGCCTGTTATTGCAGAGGAATATCCCGAACACTGGCCTGACAGAACGCCATCTTCAGATCATGGAAGGTATGGACGGCCGGGAACTGAGGGAATTCCTCAATCACATTATCCGGCGCATGGAACAGGATGCCTGCATCGGCCTCGGCCAACATCGTAGTGTCATTGTAGGAATCACCGGCAGCAATCACCCGATAGTTCAAACCATGGAATGCCTTCACTGACATCCGTTTGGGGTCTTTCTGGCGCAAGGTATAGTCAGTGACTTTGCCATTATCATCCACTTCGAGGCGGTGGCAGAGTAGCGTTGGGAATCCCAGCTGGCGCATCAGGGGCTGGGCAAATTCGTAAAAGGTATCGGAAAGAATAACGACCTGGAAACGTTCCCGCAGCCAGTCGATAAAATCACGAGCTCCGGGCAGTGGTGCCATCTCCGCGATGACAGCCTGAATTTCCCGCAACCCAAGACCATGCTGTTCCAACAGTTTAAGGCGTTGCTTCATCAACACATCGTAATCGGGAATATCCCGGGTGGTGGCTTTGAGTTCATCAATACCGGTTTGTTCGGCGAATTTGATCCAGATTTCGGGAACCAGTACCCCTTCCAGATCCAGGCAGGCTATTTCCACAACGACTCCTGATTTTTCTGTTTTTGTACTATTTATACTGTTTTGCCAGTGTTGTTCTGGTCGTGCTTGGGCGCTGACAATGTCAGCTGAACAGCGCACACTCTACCCCTGCCCCTCTCACCATGCAAACCCCAACCTGTCGCTATTAAGTTATGCGGAAATGTTATTAGTAGATTGTGATGGCATTGATAAAATCGCCAAGTCTCCGTGCTGCCAAGGAAAAGAAGGAATTCCCGATGAAAATTACAATGGTCAAAAAGATTCTGGCCGATGGATCGCCCTGCAAGAAATGCGGTGAAGTGCTGGAACGGTTGGAGCAATCAGGTCACATACATCGAATCGACCGTATTGTT
This sequence comes from Kistimonas scapharcae, assembly GCF_039540975.1. NCBI lineage: Bacteria > Pseudomonadati > Pseudomonadota > Gammaproteobacteria > Oceanospirillales > Endozoicomonadaceae > Kistimonas > Kistimonas scapharcae. Next base: position 16,838 of record NZ_BAABFL010000454.1, on the reverse strand, counting down.
GAAGCCTACGAGAATGATCCGTTCAGTGAGGGCATGCAGATCGCCACCATGCTGAATGTCGAAAAAGCGCCCTTCTTTGTCGTCGAAAAGCCCGGGGAAACGCCCGAGGTTTATACGATCTACTTCAAGCTTGTGAAAGACGTACTGGAAAAAGAAACGGCGGAGGAATCACGCTAAAAAGAAAAAGGCTGATCCAAACCATGCCAGATCAGCCCGCTTCTGTGCGATCGTTAACCGTCAGTGTACGGGCAGTTTGATGTGCTCAAACAGCTCGTCGACTTCCGCCTTGTTATGACGGGATACGGCTTCATCAATGATCTCTTTGGTCAAGTGCGGCGCAAAGAGTTCGATGAAATCGTACATGAATCCACGCAGGAAAGTACCGCGACGGAAACCAATCTTGGTAACGCTGGCCTCGAACAGATGAGAGGCATCCAGTGCAACGAGATCTGAATCCAGCTCTGCGTCATAGGACATACCGGCGACAATCCCGATACCCAGACCCAGTCGTACATAAGTCTTGATAACGTCAGTGTCGGCAGCGGTAAATACAACGCGCGGTGCAATCCCTTCATTCATAAACGCTTCGTCAAGCTTGGAACGACCGGTAAACCCAAACACGTAGGTCACAATTGGGTATTTACCAATATCCTGCAGCGTCAGTTCAGACACCTGAGCCAAAGGATGATTCTTTGGCACCAGCACGCTACGGTTCCAGCTGTAGCAGGGCATCATGATCAGGTCATTGAACAGTTCCAGGGCTTCGGTCGCGATGGCAAAATCCACCGTCCCATCGGCCGCCATTTCCGAGATCTGCATCGGTGTGCCCTGATGCATATGCAAAGAAACGTCCGGATACTTGCCAATGAACTGTTTGATCACCGGTGGCAAGGCGTAACGAGCCTGGGTGTGGGTGGTGGCCAGTGCCAGAGTCCCCTTCTTCTCGTTACTGAATTCCTGGGCAACCTGCTTGATGGAATCCACTTTCCGAAGAATCTCGCCCGCGGTTTCAATAATCTTTTCACCGGCCGGGGTGATCCGGGTCAGGTGCTTGCCGCTGCGGGCAAAGACCTCGACACCGAGTTCATCCTCAAGCAGACGAATCTGTTTACTGATACCAGGTTGAGAGGTATAGAGACTCTGCGCCGTTGCCGACACATTCAGCTCGTGATGAGCCACTTCCCAGATATAGCGCAGCTGTTGCAGCTTCATTATGGCCTCCGCAAAAACCCATTATTCGAATGAAGCATAAAAATATGAATAAATATTCTTTTATAGAATAGTAGCTTATCGCTACATTTACCACCGCACTCGCTTCATTGATACACATCAATCTTTCGATGGTGTGTTAAGTGCGAATACTATGATTACGAAGAATACTTATAACTTTAGACCATAATTTATTCATGGATGCACTGCTTTATATTGTGGCGGGCGCGGGTGTCGGATTCGCCGTAGGATTGACAGGCATCGGAGGAGGATCACTTATGACCCCTCTGTTGTTGCTGTTTGGCTTCCCTGCCCCCGTCGCTATCGGCACCGACCTGATGTACGCATCCATCACCAAGGCGGGCGGCGTGCTCGCCCATCACCGTCAGAAAAGCATCAGCTGGACAGTGGTCAAGCGTATGGCTGCGGGCAGCCTGCCAGCAGCAGGCCTCACCATTGTAGTACTCGATCAGTTTTTCACCGGCAGCGACAGCTATACACACGTGCTCACTGTATCACTGGGTTTCATGCTGATTTTGTCGTCGATCGTTTTGCTATCGAGAAAACAGTTACTGAGACACGCCCCGGTCTTGAGTGATCGCGGCGCGACATTCTTCACTGTCATTATGGGCATTTTGCTGGGCGTCTTCGTGACACTGTCATCCGTTGGCGCGGGTGCGCTGGGCACGGCAATTCTTATTCTTTTGTACCCGGTGATGTCAGCCACCCGGATTGTTGGGACTGACCTAGCGCATGCTGTTCCTTTGACGCTGGCTGGCGGTTTGGGGCACCTCTATCTGGGTAATGTCGATTTCCAGCTGCTTGGCGCTTTGCTGATTGGTTCCCTGCCAGCCATATACCTCGGAACGCGGGTAGGCCACAAACTGCCAGACGTATTCCTCCAGCGCGTACTGTCACTCCTCCTGCTCGGACTCGGTATTAAGTACACGCTCTTTTAACTCATTGGTCACACCATGGGGCACGTGACCCGTGGTGACATGGGCCCGGGCCGAATCGCAATGTCGCACCTGGTCATCAAAAAACATATCCGCCTGAAACGCTTTGAGAAAAGCGCCCTTATCCAGTCCACCGAGGAAAATGGCTTCATCAAGACGAATATTCCATGAACGAAGCGTGCGAATCACTCGCTCGTGGGCCGTGGTGCTCCTTGCTGTCACCAGTGCCGTTCGGATCGGACAATGGCGCTCCCCGAATTCCAGCTGGATATCCTGAAGCATGGCCAGAAACGGTTTGAACGGACCGCCCGGTAATGGCTGATGCGCCGATGAGCGTTCAGCCTCGGTAAACGCCTGCAAGCCAGACTGCTGATACACCCGCTCTGCTTCATCAGAAAATATGACCGCATCGCCATCAAAGGCGATCCGCAACTCATCCGTTTCCTGTCGCTCTTTAGAAATTGATGACAAAACTGTCGCAGCGGCAAAGCCATCCTTCAGCGCACTGCGCACATCATCGACATCTGTCGAGAGAAACAGATGGGAATTAAATGCCGGTACATAACGGTACGGACTTTCTCCGCCACAAAACGCAGCCCGCCGGATATCCAGCCCGTACTCTTCAATGGAATTGAAGACACGAAGCCCGGTATCTGCACTGTTGCGAGACAAGAGGATCACCTCAACCCGCGGAACATCACCGAGCAGGTGATTAATATTGAGCAGCTTCCTGACAAGCAGGAACGCTTCACCGGGTTCAAGCACACAATCTTCGTGTTCCACCTGATAATGACGGTAGGCTTCCAGCCCCTCTTCCTCAAAGACTTTGTGACCAGCTTCAAGATTGAACAGAGCACGTGACGAGATAGCGACAACCAGTTTGTCGTTCAGGGTATCCGGCATTGATAGTGTTCTTGGTATGAAACAGGGATTACCAGTGTACTACTGGCGTACAGGATAAAAAGACAGGATTTGTACGATGCAAAAAGAACACAAAAAAAAGCCCGTCAAAGCGGGCTTTAAAATAAGCGCAGGTATTAAGCAGCCACGAGAGGCGCCTGCTGCTCTTCAGGAAGCTCAGTAACGGGCTTGGTGAAGAGCGCCAGAATGCCAGCAATACCCAGCATGACGGCAGAAACGGTATAAGCAATCGCGAAAGAACCGGTTGCATCAACAACAACCGCCGCGACCACTGGACCGATGAAGCCACTCACACCCCAGGCGGAGTACAGTACACCGAAGTTGCTGCCGTAGTTCTTCAGACCATAGTAATCTGCAGTGATGGACGGGAATACGCTCAGCAGTGCACCGTAACCGATACCTGCCAGCATAGCGCCGAAGATGAAGCCCATGTCGGTAGAGAGCATCGGGAAGATCATCATGTTCACGCCCTGCAGAACAAAGACCAGCAGCAGGGTTTGGATACGACCGATCTTGTCAGACAACATACCCATCAAAACACGGCCACAGGTATTGAACAGCGCCAGGATAGACACCAGGTACGCGGCATTGGCAATGCCACCTTGAACACTGGCGATGGTGGTAATGTTACCGATCAGCATCAGACCTGCTGATGAAGCAAACGCAAACATGATCCACAGGTAGTAGAACTGGCGGGTCTTCAGCATCTGGCGCCAGTTGAAATCGGCAACTGCAGAGGCCGTTTTGCCGGATTCCTTAAGACCACGAGGCTGAGCCGGTGTATAACCAGCCGGTGGGTTGACGATAGTAAAAGACAGCGGAACCGCAACCAGCAGTACAGCAATACCCAGATACAGGAATGCGCTGCTGATACCGACAGAAGCGATCAGCGCAGACGTGGTCGGTGCCAGGTAGAGCGGTGCCATACCAAAACCACCGGCAATCAAGCCATTCACCATACCTTTCTTGGAAGGATGGAACCATTTCATCGCTGAAGGACTCAGACAGGCATAGGCAAAACCGATACCGGTACCGACCAGCACACCAAAGGTCATCACCAAGCCAACCGGGTTAGTGACAAAGCTGGAAGCGATCATACCCAGACCCACCAGAGAGGTGCCCAGGATAACCATTTTACGGGGACCCATACGGTCCTGCAGAACGCCGGAACACAGAACGGCGGCTGCAAACGTTACGATGCCCACGGTATACGGCATGGAAGCACTGGCGTTAGACCAACCCCATTCGCTGACCAGGGCCTTACTTAATACACTCCAGGCGTAGAGAACACCCATACAGAGGTTAATACAGACACCTGCCAGCAGGATTTTAACCGCTCGATTCATTGAAATGCTCTAATAACAGCAGAGCCCTTCCTCCCCGGAGGAAAAGGAGCACTAATAGGTAAAAGATACGACTTACTAAATGCGTAATGGTCTGTTGAAACCAACAGGATTCACTCAGCAGCTAGAAGACAGTTAAAAGATGTAATAAAGGCAATCGGGTTTCTGGTGAACCCGTTAATATTTCCGGCGGATTATATTGGGAGTAGTTACAGTGTCTACTGCGACTGACACCTAATTGCGTCAGCATCATGTAAATAGTTGAGAAATCCCAAAGCAAGATTGATTTATCTTATTTTTCATTGCGTTACGACTTGTCTTTCATTCACCTAAGCAGCAGTTCTGCATCACTCATACTGCCCTCGAAAAACATCACCGCACCAGAATAGAAATTGTTTATCAAACACATAGATTGTCGAAACATAACCAATACATTACTCTTGACGCGTGATTCTGCGCAAAGGGAATCCGGATTATAACTATTCCACTACGCATGACCGGAAGTGAAAGACGCTATGGCACAGTTACCGATCGATGATCTGAATATTGAATCCCAGGAAATCCTTGTCACCCCGGAACAGATTAAGTCTGAAATCCAGTTGAGTGATGCGGCCCGTGAAACCGTGACTCTGGGACGTCAGACTGTTCGCAATATTTTGAGTGGAACCGACAAACGCCTGTTTCTCGTGGTGGGTCCCTGCTCCATCCATGATGTCGATGCCGCCCGCGAGTATGCGGAGAAACTGAAGAAACTGGCAGAAGAAGTGTCTGACACGCTGTATCTGGTCATGCGTGTCTATTTTGAAAAGCCTCGCACCACCACCGGCTGGAAAGGCCTGATCAACGACCCTTACCTGAATGATTCCTTCAAGATTGAAGAAGGCCTCCATATCGCGCGCCGGTTATTGATGGATGTTGCCGAGATGGGGCTGCCAACCGCAACTGAAGCGCTGGACCCGATTACGCCACAATATATGCAGGATCTGATCTCCTGGTCCGCCATTGGTGCACGTACCACGGAATCACAGACGCACCGTGAAATGGCGAGTGGTCTTTCCTCAGCGGTCGGATTCAAGAATGGTACCGATGGCGGTCTCACTGTTGCGATTAATGCCCTGCAGTCTGTATCCAACCCGCATAGATTTCTCGGTATCGACAAAAAAGGACAGGTCGCGATCACCCACACCAAGGGGAATCAATATGGCCATGTCGTACTGCGCGGTGGTAACGGTAAGCCCAATTATGATTCCGTCAGCGTCGCCCTGTGCGAGCAGGCACTGAGAAAGGCCGGTATTGTCCCCAACATCATGATCGACTGCAGCCATGCGAATTCTGATAAGGATCCAAGCCTTCAGCCTCTCGTGATGGACAACGTCACCAACCAGATTCTGGAAGGTAATAACTCCATCACTTCACTCATGATTGAGAGCAACTTGGGCTGGGGTAACCAGTCTATCCCGGACGATCTCAGTGAACTGAAATACGGTGTATCGGTCACGGATGCCTGTATTGACTGGCATACTACGGAAGAAACTATCAAGAAGATGGCAGACAAACTGAGAGGCGTTCTGCCTGGACGTGATCGCTCAGACTTGTTGTAATTCCGGAGATTAACGTAAAAAGGGCAAGTCAGACTTGCCCTTTTTTATGGCTCAGTTAAAAATCGAGTCCCAACTGGCAGACAGGCAGTTGCAACTGCACCGGCTTCACGGTTTCTACCAGTACATGGCGCTTGAGCCGCGGCATATTACTGATACGACGATCAAGGATGGCATTACAGATAGGGCAAATGGTCGGCAGATGCTTGTTTGTAAGCACCTCAAAGCCCCAGCTGGCCTGGATGACATCCGTGCAGAGTGTACGATCCTGACTGGACTCTATATCAAAATTGGCCTCGACAACATGCGTAGGGCCAGAGTGTCCTATCGTAACAAAGTAGTCTGACAGTATGCTCTGTTTGTAACGCTTCACAGGTCTCAGTGCCAACAGGGTTTAAAAAAGCCGCGTAAGATATCGCATTTTTTTCATGCTTCCTATCAGTAACTGACAAGGATACGTAAAAGTCCCATGTCCCGATACCGACCACCACGCAAGCCCGGTTCCTTTTACATTACGCCTGAAGGGTACGCCAAGCTCAAGGACGAGCTTGATTACCTCTGGCGAACCCAGCGACCGCAAGTCACCCAGGCCGTGTCGGAAGCCGCAGCCCTGGGTGATCGGTCGGAAAATGCCGAGTACATCTACGGCAAGAAACTGCTTCGCCAGATTGACAGCCGTGTCCGCTTTCTGCGAAAACGCCTTGATCAGCTAACAGTTGTTACTACTTTGCCCGAGGATACCAGCCGTGTCTACTTTGGCGCCCGGGTAACGGTTGAAGATGAGGACGGTGTAGAAACTACCTGGCGTATCGTAGGCCCAGACGAGTTTGACCTGAAAGACGGCCTGCTCAGTATGGACTCCCCTCTGGCATGTGCGTTGATGGGTAAAACCATTGATGATGAGATCGTCATTCGAGTAGAAAACAAGGAAACCTTTTACTGTGTAACACAGATTTCCTACCAGGAATTTTGATATTTAATGAAGGTACATTGCTGGTATGTACCTTTTTTCTTGAAGTATTAGAGAGTCTTTCAGGTTATTGTCTAATTTAAATCAAAATATATGATTGTATAATATTTCTACTTAAGATGAACTATCGAAAATTTGGAGACAAACATCAGGTTCCGGCCGGACACGGTTATAGATACTGATAAACATTGCTTCCAGCTTATTTTGCATTGAGATACGTCCCTCTCTTTCCATCGTGTTTTGATTCAGTCCCAGAGAGTACGCATACGCAATCAGTTTGGATGCAGTAATCATCAAAAATAAAAAAGGCCTGAGTGATCAGGCCTTTCTGGTATCAGTAACGGGTTTACTTATAAAAAGCATTGTCCCGATTTGAGTGGTCAGTGACATCACGCACGCCAACCAGCTCAGGAATACGTTCTTTCAGTGTTTTCTCGACACCATCTTTCAGTGTCACATCGACCATACCGCAACCCTGACAACCACCGCCAAACTGAAGAATCGCAACGCCTTCATCGATCTCGACCAGCTGCACCATACCGCCGTGGGAGGCCAGACCGGGGTTGATCTCGGTGGTCAGGTAATAATTAATCTTGGCATCCAGCGAGCTGTCTTCTCCGATCTTCGGCGTCTTAGCATTCGGCGCTTTGATGGTCAGCTGTCCACCCATCCGATCCGTCGCATAATCAACGATTGCTTCTTCCAGGTATTCTTCGCTTTCCGCCTCAATCCAGACATCGAACTTTTCCAGTTCAATTTTCAGGTCGGTTTCCTTGTGCTCACCCGGTTTGCAGTACGCCAGACAGGTTTCAGCATGCGGCGTGCCCGGCTGGGTGACAAACAGGCGCACACCAATGCCTTCGACCGACTGCTTGTCCAGCAGCTCACGCAGGTAGTCCTGTGCCGATTCGGTAATATCTATTTTGAGATCCGTGGTAGTCAACGTTATTACTGCCTGTAGTTTGATCGCTGTTGTCTGAATTCTACTCCTGTCCTCACCAGCTGAAAAGCCGACCAAACCACTCAGTTAAATCCCGATACTTCGTATTCTATAGAACAAGAAGTAATTTCACGGATTGCCCGTTAGACCTGACATCGCTATTTTGCCGCCTTTTTTCCTCAATCCCCCTCGGTGGCAACGTGCTGAAAATCGATCACAATCGACATTCAGGCCTGGTCATGCTCATCCTCGTGCTGAGCGCCATGGTCGGACCGCTTTCCATAGACCTGTTTACCCCTTCCCTGCCGGCCATTACTGAAGCCTTTGGCAGCTCCGCCGCCGTCACCCAGTGGACCGTCAGCATCTTCATGATCGGCTTTTCGGTATCCATGCTGATCTGCGGACCGCTTTCTGACCGGTTTGGCCGTCGTAAAACCCTGCTGGTTGGCTACTTGGTCTATTTACTTGCTACAGGCGTTATTCTCTGGACCAGCAGTATTGAGATATTTATCGCCGCCCGTTTCCTGCAGGCTGTCGCTGGCTGTTTCGGCACCGCGCTTTCCCGCGCCATTGCCCGGGATCTCTATAAAGACAAGAATGATGTCAAAATTCTTGGCATGATCAGCGCCACACTTTGTATCGCCCCTATGGTAGCACCGATTATTGGTGGCGTGTTGCAGGAGCTGTTCGGCTGGCATTCCAGCTTTATGGCCATGATTGTATTCGGTGCCTTTGTCGCCGGTGCCGTCAGCCTTTTGCCTGAAAGCAACACACCGGATACCGAGACTTCTCTGTCCGGCATGTTGGGCGGTTACCGTGACCTGTCCAGCGACCGTCGTTTCATGACACTGACGCTGACCGCAGCCCTCGCCTTCTCCGGCGCCTTTGTGTTTGTCGCCAGCGCACCTTTTGTGCTGATTGGTCACTTTGAACTGGCACCTAAAACCTATGGCATGCTGTTTGCAATCATCATGGGCGCTTATATCGGTAGCAGTCTGTTGGCAGGCCGTATTACAGATTGGCTGGGTAAAGCGAAAAGCCAACGTCTGGCCTGGTGCATCCTGATCACCGGTACACTGGTCGCCGTTGTCAGCGCCCTGGTTACCAATGGACAATCCACCATTGGTTATGTAGCCGGTATCGCGATCTATGAAGCAGGCCTGGGTCTGTTCATGCCAGCCTGCCAGGCCAATGCACTCAGCCATCTGAAAAAGAATGTGGGCACCGCTTCCGGCCTGATCTTCTTCCTGGAAATGCTGGTCGCCAGTCTGGTCAGCACCCTGGCCGGCAAGATTGATCACAGCAGCACCCTGCCGCTGGCCATGCTGACCGCGACAACTCTGGGTGTCGCCATCATCCTGACCATCGCGTTCAAACTATTTGCATCCCCTCATCAGCCCACTGTCCAAGCCTGATTGATCAATATATGGAAATGCCGGTTCCCAACGGCATTTCCATTTCCCCATCCCATTGCTGACGCTAATTCTGGTACCATTGCGCTGCGCTAATCCATCCAAGGCCAGACGAAACAATAATGATGTCCAGAGAGAAACGTATCAGCCTGCTGCACGACGCCTTAGCCAACCGCATCCTGATTCTGGACGGCGCCATGGGCACCATGATCCAGGAACACAAACTCGAGGAAGCCGATTACCGGGGGGAATGCTTCGAGGACTGGCCTTCAGACCTGAAAGGCAATAACGACCTGCTGTCACTGACCCAACCGGCAATTATCGAAGGTATTCATCGCGCCTATCTCGAAGCCGGTGCCGATATTCTCGAAACCAACACCTTCAACGCCACACCGGTAGCCATGGCAGATTACGGCATGGAAAGCCATGTCAGCGACATCAACCGGGAATCCGCCCGCCTTGCCCGTAAAGTCGCCGACGCCATGACGCTGGAGACACCGGACAAACCTCGCTTTGTTGCCGGCGTCCTCGGGCCGACCAGCCGAACCGCGTCCATTTCACCGGACGTAAACGACCCCGGCTTTCGCAACACCTCCTTTGACGAATTAGCTGAAGGCTACCGCGAAGCAACCAGGGCACTGATCGAGGGCGGCGCCGATATCATCCTGATCGAAACCGTGTTTGATACCCTCAACGCAAAAGCCGCTATCTTTGCGGTTCAGGATGTTTACGCGGAACTCGGGTTTGAACTCCCGATCATGATCTCCGGTACGATTACGGACGCCTCCGGCAGAACCCTGTCCGGCCAGACCACCGAGGCCTTCTGGAACTCCGTTTCCCATGCGAAACCTATCAGCATTGGCCTGAACTGCGCACTGGGCGCCGAAGAGCTTCGCCCTTACGTGCTGGAGCTCGCAACCAAAGCCAACACCTACGTTAGCGCGCATCCCAATGCCGGGTTGCCGAATGAGTTCGGGGAGTATGATGAAACCCCTGAACAGATGGCGGACATCGTTGAAGAGTTTGCCCGTTCCGGCCTGGTCAATATCATCGGCGGTTGCTGCGGCACCAGCCCTGCGCATATTGCCGAAATCGCGCGCCGCATGACGTCATTATCTACCCGGCGTATTCCAGAGATACCTGTTGCCTGTCGTTTGAGTGGTCTGGAGCCATTCAACATTACTGCAGACTCCCTGTTCGTCAACGTCGGCGAACGATGCAACATTACCGGGTCGGCAGCCTTCAAACGATTGGTCAAGGCCGAGGATTACGATACCGCATTAGATGTTGCGAGAACCCAGGTTGAGAATGGCGCGCAAGTCATTGATATCAATATGGATGAAGGCATGCTGGACAGCCTTCAGGCCATGGTCCGGTTCCTGAACCTGATCGCCTCTGAACCCGACATTTCCCGTGTGCCGATCATGATTGATTCCTCCAAGTGGGAGATCATCGAAGCCGGCCTCAAATGTATTCAGGGCAAAGGCATTGTTAATTCCATCAGCCTCAAAGAAGGTGTAGACAACTTCCGGGAACAGGCACTGCTCTGCAAACGATATGGCGCTGCAGTCGTCGTTATGGCCTTTGATGAAACCGGCCAGGCGGATACCGAAGAACGCAAGAATGCCATCTGCCAGCGCTCCTATGACATCCTGGTGAATGAACTGGATTTCCCACCCCAGGATATTATTTTTGATCCCAATATCTTCGCTGTCGCCACTGGTATTGATGACCATAACAACTATGCCGTCGACTTCATTAACAGCACCCGCTTTATTAAAGAGAAACTGCCCCACGCCATGATCTCCGGCGGTGTCAGCAATGTGTCCTTCTCCTTCCGTGGTAATAATCCCGTACGAGAAGCAATTCATGCCGTGTTTCTGTATCACGCCATTCGTGCGGGTATGGATATGGGTATCGTCAATGCCGGCCAGCTGGCCATTTATGAAGATATTCCTGAAGAGCTCCGAAACTGTGTCGAAGACGTAGTACTCAATCGTAACAGTGGGGCAACTGAGGCCCTGCTGGCCATTGCCGACAAGTACCGTGGCGATGGCAGCGCTGAAAAGTCGGAAGAAGACCAGGCCTGGCGCGAATGGCCAGTAAAAAAACGGCTGGAACATGCACTGGTCAAAGGCATAACGACTTATATCACTGAAGACACTGAGGCTGCCCGGCTTGAAGCTTCACGCCCCATTGAGGTCATCGAAGGCCCTCTGATGGATGGTATGAACATCGTTGGCGACCTGTTTGGTGAAGGCAAGATGTTCCTGCCCCAAGTGGTCAAAAGCGCACGGGTAATGAAACAGGCCGTTGCACACCTGGTGCCCTTCATTGAGGAAGAAAAAGACGGCAAGACCGAAAGCAAGGGCAAAGTGCTGATGGCTACCGTCAAGGGCGATGTCCATGATATTGGCAAGAATATCGTCGGCGTTGTTCTGCAGTGCAATAACTACGAAGTGATCGATCTCGGCGTCATGGTGCCCTGTGAAAAGATTCTGCAGACGGCCCGTGAAGAGAGCGTTGATATCATCGGTCTCTCCGGCCTGATCACGCCGTCCCTTGATGAGATGGTGCATGTCGCACGGGAAATGGAGCGGCAATCATTTGATGTTCCATTGCTAATCGGTGGTGCAACCACGTCACGCGCGCACACTGCAGTCAAGATTGAACCCTGCTTTAAGCGGGATGCCGTTGTCTATGTGCCGGATGCCTCCCGTAGCGTCAGTGTTGCAACCCAGTTATTGAGCCAAACACTGAAAACCGATTTTGTCGCTTCTGTCAAAGCCGAGTATGAAAAGGTGCGGGAGCGTAACGCCAACCGTCGACCAAAGGCGGAACGTCGGCCATACGACACACTCCACACTTACAAGACCCCCATCGACTGGCTGGGTTATCAGCCACCGAAACCGTCGTTCTTTGGACATCGAACGCTAGAAGTTTCACTGGCAACACTGGTCGATTATATCGACTGGACGCCCTTCTTTATCACCTGGGATCTGCACGGCAAATACCCGAAAATTTTCGATGATATAGTCGTTGGCACAGAAGCACGCAAGCTCTTCGATGATGCACAGGCGATGCTGCAAACACTCATCAGTGAGAATCAAATCCAGGCCCGCGCAGTGATTGGCTTCTGGCCCGCCAGCCAAGTGGATCACGATGATATTGTCCTCTATACCGACGAGAGCCGCACAGAGGAACTGGCCAGACTCCATCATCTCCGTCAGCAAACCCAAAAAGTGCCCGGCAAACCCAATGCCAGCCTGTCCGACTTCGTCGCGCCCCGCGACACTGGCATCGAAGACTATGTGGGTGGCTTTGTCGTCACCGCAGGCATCGGTGCAGAAGAACTGGCCAAAAGCTTTGAAGAGGCTCACGACGATTACAACAGCATCATGGTCAAGGCACTTGCTGACCGTCTGGCCGAGGCGCTGGCCGAGTACATGCACGAGCGTGTCCGCCAGGAATACTGGGGCTACTGCGCCGATGAGAAACTCAGCAATACCGAGCTGATCAAGGAAGCCTATCGTGGCATTCGTCCGGCGCCCGGCTATCCTGCCTGCCCTGACCATACGGAAAAGGCCACGCTGTTCCGTCTGCTGGATGCAGAACAAGAAACCAGTGTCAGCCTCACGGAACATTTCGCCATGTTCCCGACCGCCAGTGTCAGCGGCTGGTATTTCTCCCACCCGGATTCGAACTACTTTGCCATTGGCAAAATCGACCGGGATCAGGTGGAAAGTTACGCAGCCCGGAAATCCATGACCATTGCAGAGGCTGAGCGCTGGCTGGCGCCGAACCTGAATTACGATCCGGCATAAGGAGCGGGCCTATGGCCCGCCTCCTCCGCCCCCGATAGAGGTAGTTGTGCAAGACCGTATCCGCACAATTCTGTCCCTTGGTCTGCCGATCATCGGCACCATGTTCTCACAAAGCCTGATTAACCTGGTTGACACACTTCTGGTGGGGCAGCTGGGTGAATCGGCGCTGGCGGCTGTCGGGGCCGGTAATTATGCAATTTTTGTCAGTTTCGGATTGATCAGTGGTTTGTCGGCGGCGATTCAGGCCCAGGTCGCGCGTCGCCGGGGAGAAGGCGTGGGTAACCCGCTGGAGCCAGTCTGCGGCGGATTTCTGATTGCATTACTCTTTGCGCTTCCCCTCTGCATCCTGCTCAGCCTGGAAGCTGGAAACATTATGCCTGTCTTCCAGGCAGATCAGGCGGTGACAGAAGCCGCTGCGCTCTACTTTGCCATTCGGGTGCTGAGCCTGCCGGCTGCCGTACTCAACCTGTCCTATCGAGGCTTCTGGAATGGTATTCGGGAATCCGGCGCGTTCTTCCGTCTGCTGTTATTTACCCATTTATGCAACGCCATGATCAGCTATATCCTGATTTATGGGCTGCTTGGCTTTCCGCCGATGGGCGTTTCCGGGGCTGCCACAGGCACACTGATCGCTATGTACTTTGGCGCAATACTGAATCATTACTTTATTCGCCAACGGGCACGTCAGACGGGGCTTCGTTTCAGATTCCCGTCACGTCAGGGCTTCTTTCGCCTGATTCGCCTCGCCATTCCTGACTCTGCACAACAAACCTGTTTTGCCCTTGGCATGTCGCTGATGTTCTGGCTTATCGCCCGACTGGGTAGTGAGGCTATGGCCGTCGCCCATGTGTTGATCAATATTTCACTGGTACTGATTCTCCCGGGCATCGGACTAGGGATGGCATCGACTACGCTGGTGAGTCACGCTTTGGGCGCTGGCAAACAGCAGGAAGCCTGGCGATGGGGGTTGGATGTAGCCCTGCTGGCCTGTGCCATTCTGGCACTACTCAGTATTCCGGTACTGGTCTTCCCAGAATGGTTCCTCGGCCCCTTTCTAGGTAGTGATGAAACTCTCGTTAAATTAGCGGTATTACCCCTTCAGCTGGCAGGGGTGGGTATCATTATTGAATCATTTGCGCTGGTCTTAACCCAGTCACTACTTGGCGCAGGAGCGAATAAAACGGTACTGGCCATTCGATTCAGCACTTTATGGCTGTTCATGTTACCCGGAATCTGGCTTGTCACTCATGATGATATGGCTAGCCTGACGGCTGTATGGTGTGTTCTTCTGGTTCAGAAACTGTTGATTTCAACGGCACTTCTGATGGTCTGGCAACGCCGGCACTGGGGTCAGATTACCATTTAGTGCAGCCAGGACCAGGCAAAGACCAACAAAACCAGTGCAGGGCTGATATAGCGCACAATAATCTGCCAAAGCTGAAACAGCTTTCGCTGAATACCCAGCTGGGTCATCAAAATCTCTCTGTCTATTACAAAGCCCGCAAATAGCAGAATCAAAAAGCCTGTCAGCGGTAGCAATATATCTGTGGGAAACGCCGTAAACAGGTCAAATAAGGTTTTGCCGGACTGGGTGCGTACCGAATCGAAAACATTAAATGACAATGCGGGAATCAATCCCAGCAGCCATACTATGCCCCCTGTCATCATGGCCGCCTTTTTCCTGCTGAAATTACCGGCCCTTGCAATAGCAACAACCAGCGGTTCCGCCAGATTCACCGAGGACGTCCAGGTTGCAATGACCAGCAGTAGGAAAAACAGAGGCATCAACCACAGCCCCCCTGACAACTCACCCAGTGCAACGGGAAGTGTCTCAAACATCAGTCCCGGTCCCGATGACGGAGCCAATCCTTCCGAAAAAACGACGGAAAATGTTGCCAACCCAGTCAGCACTGCAACCAGCAAATCCAGCACAATCACAATACCCGCCGCTTTAAACACCGACTGCCGATCAGGCATATAGG
Organism: Kistimonas scapharcae; assembly: GCF_039540975.1. Lineage (NCBI taxonomy): Bacteria > Pseudomonadati > Pseudomonadota > Gammaproteobacteria > Oceanospirillales > Endozoicomonadaceae > Kistimonas > Kistimonas scapharcae. The sequence goes on along the minus strand of NZ_BAABFL010000454.1, from coordinate 1,683 downwards.
CGCCATAAGCCATCAGACAACAGGCACCAACCGCAAGCGTAAAGAACGCGTGTCCCATAGCTTCCAAAGCAACCGACCATTCCAATTTCTGCCAATCAGGTGTGAAGAGATAATAAACCGCATCGGAAAAACCGGGAAATTGTGACGTAACGATAACTAGGGCAATCAATATCATGTACAGCAACGGCATCACCAGGTTATTCAGCCTCTCAATACCACTGCCGATATTCCGCGCGCTGACACACAAGGTCATTGCAATAAACAGCAGCTGATAACTGATAACCGAGAAAGGATCTGCCAGAAATGTCTCGAAAACATGCTGCGCTTGATGCGCTGTCATTTGCCCCAACTGACCGGTCACCGACTGAATGAAATAAAATAATGCCCAGCCAGAAACCACACAGTAAAACGACAAGATCAGCATTGCAGCGAGTGTCCCCAGCCACGCCAGCTTCTCCCAGTGTCTGGAACCACCAGATGAAACGGCCAACTGCCGCATCGAAGTGGCAGGTGTAGTTCGCCCTGCCCTACCAATGATGATTTCAGAAATCATGACCGGCATGCCTAACAGCAAAACAAAAAGAAGGTACAAAATAAAAAAGAGACTGCCGCCATGTTCTCCCGCCATATAGGGAAAACGCCAGATATTGCCTAGCCCAATGGCAGCACCAGCTATAGCGAGGATAAAAGCCCTATTTGACGATAAAAGGCCGTCATATACCATAAAGATTCCTTTCCGATCCTCCAGTACTGAGAAGCTCGTAGCTTGATAATTTATATGTTTACAGATATACCTAAAATTTAAAAATAATCTTTATCCATTTTTATAGAAAGATTTTTTGTCTAAAAGTTCATATCAATCTAAGAGTTACATCTTGCCTTGAATCAGCATCCAAATAGATCAACCCGTACATATTGGGTATTCGGTTTATGTATAGACAACCAAGTCAACCTATGACACCTGAAAGACGAAAAAAATTACGGCATTCATTATCAGACTCTGTACAGTCAGATCCAACTAAACGATATGGATGTATAGACATTGAAAGCATGACTGACGCCATGGGAGATGCACTACAACGATAATTCAATGAGAAAGGCGATTTTGATGATGGCTATATTCCTTGGTTACATATGACCGACAAATACACAGCAGCTAACATGAATATATGTAATCTGACCCCTGCATCATCAGTAATTCGAGGTGTCCCCATAAGATTTCTTGAAAATATACAAACCGATACGGCCCTTTTGACAACAAGTAGCCTGCCCAAGGTAAGAATACGCAACTATCACAAACCTAAAAAAAGTTGGGTAGGTTACCTCCCATCCTTCACCGATACTCAAGATATCCCAAACAAAGCATTTGTTAATGCGTTTATCTTACCCGCTGGTGCCGATGAGTCGCGCGTTATTGAAGGAGCAAAAATCTACGCATCAGGTAAAGGCGAATTTGCGGTGGTCAAAGTATCTCTATCTGATGTACTTTCTTTGGGCGCAGAACTTTATGAAGATGAGCAAGCTGCAGCATCTAATGCATGGATAATAGCGGTGAATATAGGCACATTGATACCCGTCAATATCGTGGCCCGTGGCTCATAATCGTAAGTACTCAAAAACCGGTACATAAGGCGATTTCACGTTCTGCCGCCTAAGCTCATCCCCATGTTCCCATTACCGCCT